>JACQAM010000012.1 GCA_016194975.1 Bacteroidota bacterium | reverse complement strand
CGCCATTTACATCAAGCAAATATCCTGAAGAAGGAGATGAAGTTCCTATTCCCACTGTTCCTGAATTTGAATTGTAAATATTATTTCCGGAAAATTTCCATCCGCTAATGGAAGAAATATTTTTAAATGTTCCGTCGCCGCTCAACACTTGATTGGTATCACCGGAAAAATTTGTGCGCGCTAAATTTCCATTCACGTCGAGCGAAACAAAACCGTTTCCTGCGCCTGCGAGATTGTTCACGCGCAATGTGCCCGCGCTCGTGAGCGTCATGCGCGCGATGTTGTTCGTGCGGAAACGCAAATCTGCTGCGTTGGTGGAACCAAAAAAATCTGTGGTGGAAACATTATTTCCGTTGTTGCTCCAGAAGGGAAGATTCTGCGAGAACATAGGAATGCTGCTAATTGCAAGCGTAATTACCAATGAAATTTTCAGAAATAGGGGGGGGTATGTGACATGAGTTGGAGTTTTGTAAATGCAAGTTAATGCGGAAATATATTAATGTCAATTTTAGGTGCTTTAATTCGACCAAAAAGGAAATTGACAAGATGAAATTGGGTAGCGTATCAGTTTGAAAAATTCTTTGCGCCTTTGCGGTTAAATAATAGAATGGTTTAGGAACCACGAAGGCGCCAACCTGCCCGCCGCACTTTGCCTACACACCGAGGCGGGGACGCAAAGTTGAATCGCAATAGAACAAACTGACCCACTATAGAATGATTTTATAATCTGGATCATAACCCGATCCCGATAGCTATCGGGATTCGTACTCCCATCCTATTTCTGCGGCGTAATCCCCTGCACGATCTCCGTAATTCCTTTTACAAGATTATCGAGATCATCCATATTCGTGTACACATTCGGGCAAATGCGTGCGCCGTGAATATTTTCCCAGTTGATGGCTACGCAGTGAATACGGTATTTCTCCATCAGCTTCAGTTCTATTTCTTCCGGCTTCACTCCATCGATGGAAATGTTGGCAATGGCGCAGGAATGTTTTGCATCGGCCGGTGTATTTATTTTCACGCCCGTAAGTGAAATAACTTTTTTTGTCCAGTACTCTTTTAAATAACGCAACCGTGCTTCTTTCCGCGCAGAACCAATGAGATTATGAAAATCTACTGCCGCGCTGATCGCCATTTCCGAAGCGAAAGAACGTGTCCCTAATGATTCGAATTTCCGGATGTCGGTTCCATCGGGTTCATTGTTCGAAAGCAATGCCCATATATCTTTTATTTTTTCTTTGCGTATCCACATCATCCCGCTTCCGAACGGAGCGCCCAGCCATTTGTGCAAACTCGTTGCCCAGTAATCGCAACCGAGATCAGGAATTTTAAAATCGAAATGCGCAAAACAATGCGCGCTGTCGCATACTACATCTATGTTACGCTTGTGCGCCTCATCCGCGATCATGCGCACGGGAAGAATCTGTCCCACCCAATTGATCATGTGCGTAACGTGAACCACTTTTGTTTTATCCGTAAAGAGCGAGGTGTATTTTTTTGTGAGCGCCACATCATCGGAAGAAGGAAGTTCATGATCAACCCAGACTAATTTTACGCCGTCGCGTTTTTCCCTCTGCTTCCATGCGTTGAGCATATTCGGATAATCCTGTTTCGAAACAATGATCTCATCGCCCGGTTTTAAATTCATTCCGAAAATAATCGTGTTCAGTCCTTCCGTAGAATTCCTGTTGATGGCCACTTCATCGGGAGAAACGCCGGCGAGTTCCGCAAGTTTTTTTCTCAATGGTTCTCTTCCTTTATCGAGTTCGCGCCACATGTAATACGAAGGCGCTTCATTGCAATATTTATAATAATTGATGTGCGCATCCTGCACCGGTTTCGGTTGCGGACTCACTCCGCCATTGTTGAAATTCGTAATGGCAGGAGTAATATCATATTGTTCGCGCACCCAACTCCAGAAATCCTCGTCGGTAGTGATCGCGCCCGGATCCATAGCATTGATCCTTGCGAAAAGTTCTTTTGCGTTTTTTCCTTTTTTGTTATCGGCGAAGAGCGGTGTCAATAAAGGAGAAACAGTGAGTGCGCCGGCGGTGAGGCCGATCTGTTGTAAAAATTTTCTGCGGTCAGACATGAGGGGAATTGTTTGAAGAGGAATAAATGTACTAAAAGTTATTTACGGCATAAATAAATAGAAGCTTGACTTGGGCAACGGCATTTTTCGAAGCATTTTGTGACGATTATACAATGAAAATTGACAAGGAAAACGAAGGATATTCCCTTTGTCTCAATTGTATTTGGTGCATTAATGCAGGCTTTTATTGACGCTCATTCGGGATTGTTGAAAAAAAAGCATGAATATGAATAAATTTTTCACTCCGGCCGGTTATCGAAATTACCTGCCCTTCTGCAGAAATAATGCATAGCCGCACTGAATGCCATCGATAATCGGCGCTGGAAAATCAATGCTGTTATCCTTTTCTTCATTCGGACAATGTGCGATGAAATGAATTTCCAGAATGATTTGAATTATTTTTAGCGGCATCCAAAAAATAATTTATGAAACACAAATTCCTATTTCTACTGCTATTCATGATGAGTGGCGTTTCCCTTTTTTCGCAACGCAACATTTCGAAAGTGAATGTACTCTTCGGGCCCTTTTTCAAAATGTATCACGTGAGTCAGGAAATGAAACTCGGCGATCGCATTTCGGTTGAGACCACCGTGAAAGCGAGGCCGCCACACAGTTTTCATAGCGGCGGACTCGGCGTGATCAATACCGATAGTGTTCCTTACGATCCGTTTTCAAGCATGAGAATGTTTGCACTCGGCAACGTAACAGAATTCCGCATTTATGGAAAAGACAAAGGAGCGCTGCACGGATTTTATTTCGGCCCGTATTTTTCCTACACTTATTTCAAATTAAAATCAGATCCGGTACCCGGCAAGTTCCATGATTCGAACGGCGTGGAGTATGATGCCGATGTAACGCAAACCGTGAGCATAGGAATTACCGGCGTAGGACTTGAAATAGGAGTACAGGGATTTATTAAAAACAAAGTCGCATTCGACTGGACCATACTTGGAGTCGGACTGGGAGTATTCAAATTAAAAACAAACATAGATGCAACGAATACTTCCAACAATTTCGATTTCAGAAATTACACGGACGACATCAACAAGGCCACTTTCGGAATTGAAAAAATAATTCCATTCAACAAAACGATCGACACAACGAGCGTATCCATGGTAGCAAGAGCTCCCTGGCCACTTATTGAAACAGGATTATCAATTGGATTTGCTTATTGAAATTCTTACCTGGCCTTTTTCATTCGGATCTTCAGTTTTGTTTTTAATGCCGCTTCATTCTGTAAGAAGCGGCATTTATTTTTATTGAGTAACTTGCATAAAAATAAATCCCATGAAATATTTTTATCTCACCCTCTTCATCCTTCCATTCAGTCTTCATTCGCAAACATCGGTTACCAACTCCCCATCTGCGGCCGTCACTTCACCGTCCTCCGCGTGTTTGGCCTGCCCCGGAGAGATATGGAACAATGAAACGAATGTTTTTTCGGCAAACAACATGTTTGCATCAGTTAACCTCACTGCGAATGGAAATTGTTTTCAGAGCACATGTTATGCTTCGCGTTTTCTCTATGCTTCTGCTTTCGGATTTTCTATTCCGGCTGCTGCTACGATCGATTCTATCATTGTCGACATTCTCCGCGTTACCAATTCGCCTGCGTCTGCGCGCGATTCTATCGTTCAACTTACTGATGGAGTTTCTATGCTCGGCGCCGATCTTCATTCTACAACTTTGTGGGCGACCACTGCAACCACTGCAACTTACGGCCATAGCGATCCGCTCTGGAGTTACGCATTCACTCCGGCAACCATCAATGCAGTCAATTTCGGAACGATGCTTAAGGTGATGAATATTTCCCCGATGACAACGAATGCGGGAGTGGATCATATTCAAATGACAGTTTATTACTCTACAACCACTGGAATTCATTCCGCTACTGCAGCTCCTTCGTCAGTAACATGGATCAATAACAACGAAAATATTTCTGCAAAAATTCACCTCGACAAAAATGTGCAGTGTACTTCCAATCTCTACGATGCGGAGGGAAGATTATTGAATTCAAAAGATCTTGGTTTACTTCCAGCCGGAGATTATGAGATTGTTCCGCAAGAATATTTTCCGGCACGTGAAATTCTTTTCTGGGAAATAATTCCGGGCGATGAAATATTTTCTGAAGAATTTGTTACGCCTCAAAACTGAAAATTCTGAATTTTTGTCAATGAAATATTTTTTATCAGTTCTTTTTATTTTTATTCTATTTACTTCTACTTCCTGTCATCTTTTGAAAAGCAGTGCTAAGGAGCAGAAAGAATCTCCCGGTGGTCCGGGTGTGGGAACTGCTTCGGAAGGCAGCGGACTTACTTACGATGATGCGGTGGTCATTGATGCAACAAAAGAATCGGATGGCACTACTGCGGAATATGATTGGCTGAAAGTTCACTATCCCGGTTATGCGTTGATCAAACAAACGCTCGTTTACAATAACAACAAACCCTACGACAAAATGGATATCCGCACTGCAGATGGGGAAAAGAAGACGATCTATTTTGATATTTCAGCGTTCTTCGGAAAATTCTAAGGGAGGATTACAGATTTTTACGGAATACTGATTACAGATTAACGGATGTTCCGGATACAATTCTTATATCAAAAATCAGTTTACATCCGTAATCAGTATTCCGTAAAAATCTGTAATCCTCCCTTATTTTTTTTTCATCAGAAATAAATACTCATGGCATTTTCCATCACTGTTCACCCACTCGTTTGTCCATCGCATATTTCCCATTACATTTTTTTTGTAATCGATATCGATCACTTTCAGAATTTTTCCGTTGGAGTTGAGAATATC
The DNA here is from genome assembly GCA_016194975.1 of Bacteroidota bacterium. Lineage (NCBI taxonomy): Bacteria > Pseudomonadati > Bacteroidota > Bacteroidota bacterium. Next base: position 153,450 of record JACQAM010000012.1, on the reverse strand, counting down.
ATTCAGTTCTTCTTTCGTTGCACGTCCGCCTGAACTATACGAAAGCAGAATATATTTTGAATTTGTTTCTTCAATGAGTTTGCGGATCGCGTTCATGGCAATAAATTTCCCCTGTTCATCTTTACGGAATTCTTCGAAAACAGAAGGAGCAAAATCATCACGGGAATCTTCGCGGCGATTTACTTTTCCGAAAAGATCCGGCTTATCATTTTTTATTACTGTTGTCCAGATGTGGTAGTACGATGAGTAACGAACGCGGCTCGGCGGCATTTTATCATTGTTGGAACCATAAGGCGGATCGAAGTAAGCGAGGTCGAATTCACGCCCTTTTATCGTTTCAAAAATATCTCCTTTGATCACTTCATTTTTTCCTTCGCTGATGAATAAATCCGGCAATTTAAGAAGCAGGTCCTTGTAAGAACGTGGCGACCATTCAGCGAGATAAGCCACATAATGTCCAAGCGTGCTGTCAACGGAATCAAGTGCAAGAATCAAGCTGGTAAGTGCAACTGCTTTTTCAATTTCATCGAGATCCATTTTATCGATCTCTTCGCGAATAGCGTCCAGCTTCCTGGTATTTTTCTTTTGGAATGGGCGTTTTTCTTTATTCTTCAAATTACCACCGTAAAACTCAGTAAACCATCCGTCGCGCCCTTTTAGTGAATTCAAATGTTCGATAATAGGGCGATAATGCTCTGGTGGTTTTTTATTCAACAAAAAACATTTTCCAAAAGTTCCGGACCATTCGGAAATATCACTGGAGGTTGTATTAAAACGCAACCTTGCAAAAGCCTGGCTCACTCGCGTAGATCCGCTAAAACCATCCAGGACATTTTTTATTTCAAGTTCTGAAACACAGTCCAGGATATGAGGAAGTATTTTAAGTTTGGAGCCAGCGTATTTTATGCCCTGGGTGGATGGGGTGGCAAGCGAGGAAGGAATAATTCCTGAGTTCATATTATTTTCTAAAACTATGATTACGCGGAATCTTTTACATCGCTTTCGGATCCTCCTGGTAGAGGCCGTGAATATTTCCATCGGGATCTTTGAAATAGGCAAGCCACCCAACTGCTGGTATAGCCATTTTAGGAACTACAATCTGTCCGCCGGCTTTTTCAATTTTTTTTATGTGCTCGTCAATATTTTCAACGTTGATGGAATTCGCAATAGGTTGCGCCGGATCTTTCCGTTTCATTAATCCGCCATTGATACCGGGAGCTTTTTCATCGCCGGTAATGACTGACCAATATTCCACCGTACCGAACTGCCGGAATTTCCAACCGAAAACTTTAGAAAAAAATTTCATATTCTTTTCCGGATCGGTGCATGGAATTTCGAAATGCACTACTCTGTTGTTCATGAAAGTTGTTTTTGATTTATTTTTTAAATGGATAAACTCATCAGATCTTCGTGAATCTGTAATATTTTTTCCATGATGGGTTCTTTACCATCATTGAGAATAACCACATCAGCATATTTCAGTTTCTCATCATTGGTCCACTGATTTTTCATTCTACGGAGAAAATCTCCTTCCGAAATATTATCGCGCTTCATGACCCTTCGGATACGGATTTCTTCCGGGGCAGTCACCAGGATCATCTTATCTACGCTCTTGTCACCGATCTCAATGAGAATGGCGGCCTCTTTGATAATATATTTTGCATCTGAATTTTTTCGGCAGAATTCGTCGTAAATTTTTGCTACTGCCGGGTGAACTGCCGCATTCAGTTTTTTTAATTTTTCTTTATCGTCAAAAACGATGGCCGAAACTTTTGCGCGATCCAGTTTACCATTAATATAAATATCATTCCCGAAAATACTTTTGATGGAATTCTTCAGTTCCTCATTTTCATTCTGAAGATCACGCGCAACATCGTCTGCTTTGAAAACAGGAATACCCAGCACACGAAAAATTTCTGCGATGACAGATTTCCCTGTACCTATTCCGCCCGTGAGACCGATTTTAAGCATAACCGAATTTAGAATTTTTTATTGATTGAAAGTAGAAGCCATCTCAAAATTGCGTTTCATTCCTTTTCACCGCAAAGACGCTAAGGACGCGAATCCTATCAGGTAATTTTGAGATAGCTTCTAAAAAGAAAAGGCGCCGTAAAATTCAGCGCCTTTTTATCATAAAGAATTTTTCTTTAATGCATTTTCACAATGCGCGTAGTTCCTGATTGTTCCGTTCCGTTCATCAAACGAACAAAATAAACTCCATTCGTAAGATCGTTTCCGAGTGTAACGTATCCTTCTGCAGAATTGATGGACTGTGCAGAAACTATTCTTCCTGCTACATCCCGCACTTCTATATATGCGCCGGAAACAGGAGCAGATGCAAGCAGGTAATGAACCGTAGTAGTTCCGTCGAACGGATTCGGATAAACAGAAATTCCGTTATCAGTAATGATCGGAGAAATTCCGGTGACAGAATCAGTAACGAGAAAATTATCGAAAGCCGATTCTACGATATGGCCCGGAGAAGCATCTGCAGTATAAACCTGCAATTGCATATTCGCTGTTGGTGTGATGTATTGTCCTACTCTCCAGATTTTATGGATCCACATTGATTGCGCGGCAGAAGTTGCCGTCACCGTTTCAAGATTCACCGTCGTTATTCCATTCGAAAGGCGGATGATCAATGAATCATTCGGATTTCCGAAACCACCTGCATTGAAGAACCAGCGATCATAAGATATCCACGCATCGTTGTAAGTAGAAAGATTCATCGCCGGCGATTTCAAAGTAGTAGAACCATTATCCACATCATCATCGGAAGAACTACTGCCGATATTTCCGGTCACATAACATTTATCAAAACAATCCGTGTTCACATCGTATTCCGGGTTCGCATCACCGGGAGTATTGTAAGTAGTTCCGAGCGGTTCTCCTCTCACCCACATTCCTGTTGTGATGGTTGCAGAATTGGTTACAGTCCATCCGAGATCGAAAGTGAAATCGTCCTGATAGCCGGGCGTCATTGTATAATTGTGAACCGGGTTATTCGGGCTTACAGAATCAGTTAAGCATTGCATGAGATATCCCCAATCACCAACACCAATGTTGTATTGATCGGTAACCACATTGCATGCACTATAATTTCCTGCGCCGTTCGATTGATAATTGTAAGTGTTGTTTGCACTCACAAAATAAACCTGCGCACCGGCAATAGTTCCTGACGTAAGAGAATTGGTGAGCGTTCCCGAAAGTGCAGTTGCATTCGGCGAATACATTTTGATATTGAACGTGTCGAGTTGCGCCGCTGCAAAATTCACATTGTTGATCACATAATTATTGTAACCGGGTTTGCTGAATGTAACCGTGTATGTTCCCGGGATTGCAGTTCCGGTTGCGAAAGTTCCTGTTGCATCAGTTTGATCAACCACATTCACCGTTCCTATCGTAACTGTAACTCCGGAGAGTGGCGTATTGCACACACTGTCCATCACCGTACCTTCGAGATAACATGCGCGCACATAATTCGGAGTAAAAACATAAAGTCCGTCTTCAATATTTGAAGTGACAATAGTTCCTGAAGGAAAGAAAGGATAAACGCCCCAGGTTCCGTTGAAACCATTTCCGCTTCCCCCTGTTGCAGGCGTGTACATATCGTACCATCCTACATTCACAAGATTATGCGGACGGGTAATGTCGGTGATCACAAATCCATCGCGATACCACGAAGTGATCGCCCAGTTATTTTTTATATGCGTGTTGTGCACAATGGAACCGGATGCAGGATATTCCGATTGTATTTTATCTACCGCCTGAATATTTCCGAGATTGGAAATATCATAAGCAGTGAGATAAGAATTTGAATTTTCATCGGTCGTGAATAAATATTTTTTTCCGTTGCTCGGCCATGCATTGTGCGTGAATGCCGTGGTGGTAGTTTGCGTAGCAAGTGTAACAGGAGCCGCTTTATTCGTCATGTCGACCACCGCAAAAAATCCTGCGTAAATATGACAGGAGTACATCGTATCATTATCCACATAACAGTCGTGCACATAATTGCTCATCGGGTTCTGATATTTTCCAACGTAAACAGGATTGTATGGATCTGCATTCAGATCACACACAATGCATCCACCACCAAAAAGATTGGAACCATTGAGATAAATAAAACCTTTCGTGGTATCAATATGAAGTGAGTGAATATTCTGGATCTGCCCGGCAATTGCACCATCTCCGGTATAGAAATGATAATTATAACTTGCCGCTGAAGTAGCAGGCAGCGCATTGAGATCCACAATCTGCAATCCTACATTCGCTTCTGTTGTGACATAAGCGTAATGCCGGTAAATTTTTATTTCTTTCCACTCATTGTCGGTATTCGGGATCTGCACAATGTGAACGGGACTATTAGGAACGGTAACATCCACAATGTCCATGCCTGTGGAAACGCCCACCAATGCATATTCCTCTCCTGAAGAAGTGGTGTAACCGCAGATGTTCGCAGTTGTATGCGTTGGATAAGTATAATTCGCCTGGTAAGTGACGTTGAGTGTCGATTGGGCGAAGGTATTTGTTGCCGCAAGTGAAAACAAAGCAGCAAAAAGAATTCTGTACTGGTTTTTCATTGGTGGGAATATTGATTAATAAATGAGGGGAGTCGTTCAAATTAACGCAAAAAAAACCTACTTATCAAGTGGTTTTTTATAAGTGGAAAGAGAAAAATCCCTGCTATTTCAGCTTCTTCACTTCGGCGAGTATGCCTTTTCTTACAGCATCGTTCACGGCAAACAATGGCAATCTCACTTTTGCGCTGCAGAGTTTCATTGATTCCATTGCCACTTTCACTCCACCGGGATTTCCATCGGCAAAAAATAATTTTGTCACCGGCAAAAGCCGGTAATGTAATTCTGCTGCCTGCGCATATTTTCCTTTCAGGCAAAGCCGTGTCATCTCGGAATAAAATTGCGGGTACGCATTGGCAACAACGGAGATCACGCCGTCTCCTCCGGAAGCAATGATGGGAAGTGTAAGCAGATCGTCGCCGGATATAACGAGAAAATCTTTCGGACGATCTTTAATGATGGTCATGATCTGTTCCAGATTTCCTGATGCTTCTTTCACCGCAATGATATTCGGAAAATCGTGCGCGAGTTTCAAAGTTGTTTCTGCAGAAATATTCATTGCAGTTCTTCCGGGAACATTATAGAGGATAAGCGGAAGCGGCGATGCATTTGCAATTTCTTTGTAATGTTCATAGATGCCCCGCTGATTCGGTTTGTTGTAGTACGGGCCGACTGAAAGAATTGCAGAAACGCCGCGCAGGTCGGAAGAAGTGACCTGATGAATAACTTCCGCAGTATTATTTCCGCCTATGCCGTAAACAATGGGAACTCTTTTTTTTACCGCCCAAATTGCCTGCTCGAGCACCGAACGTTTTTCATCATTGGAAAGTGCAGGCGATTCTCCGGTTGTTCCCATCACCACGAGGTATTCGCATTTTCCGTTGATGATATGTTCAATGACACGTGTGAGTGATTTGAAATCGATGGAACTGTCTTTGCGGAATGGAGTGACAACAGCAACGCCGGTACCTTTGAAAAGATTTTTTGTGCGGGGAGAAACCTGGGAAGACATGCGATGGATTTTGGAATGGCAAATGTAATGAGTATTGAGTACTGAGTAGTGCGTGTGGAGAAATTGTTTACAGGATCACTACTCGCTACTCACCCGCCGGTTTATTGATCATAGCAAGATAAGTATCCACCTGGCGGAGGAAAAATTTCAAACCCTTTTCTTTGGGTGATTCGAGCAGCAGGTCGTGAATGGAATCGTTCTCCGTGAATCGTCCCACTTTGAATTTTGCAACGGAAGTCGCGGCCACATACGTAAGAACGGACTCCTCACTGAAATTAAGGTCGATGAGAATATCGTAAGGTTCTTCAATGAAATTCGTGATGATGTGATCGGTGGGTTTGCCGTACCAGTTGTGCGATTTTTTTCCAAAGAAATCATAATCCACTTTTGAATATTGCACGGAGGGTTCGTCTTTCGTGAGATAATAGCCGATCGCTTTCACTTTCTTTTTCATCTCGCGCAGGTAGAGCACATATTTCTTCAGCAATTCAAAATCTTCATTTGTAGTGAAAAGGAAAATAATACCGATCGTTTTCGAATCTTCGATATTGCAAACAACTTTTTCACGCGAAATATTCTTAGCATCGGATCGGATCTTCGATACGGCGAATTTCTTTTTTATGTTATCAGCGAGCGCCATTTATTTCACAAGCCGTAGTAATTCATCTTCTGTAATGATGGGAATTCCCAGCTTTCCTGCTTTTATTTTTTTCTCCGGCCCCATATTTTCCCCAGCAACAAGATACGAGGTTTTGCCGGAAACAGATCCCGCGTTTTTTCCACCATTCTGTTCTATGATCGCTTTCACTTCATCTCGAGAACGTGAAAAAACTCCGGACACTACAAATATCTTCCCTGCTAATTTCTCACTCCGCAATGAAAGTTGTTCTTCAGAAAGTTCGAATTGCAATCCTTCCTGTTTAAGTTTTTTCAATGTGGCAGTATTTTTTGTTTCAGAGAACCAATCGTAAACACTGTTGGCGAGTATCTCTCCCACTTCAGGAACTTCGATCAACTCTTCGCGTGATGCATGCGCGAGTGCATTGATGTTTTTAAAATGGCCTGCGATCTTTTTCGCCGTGGTCTCTCCCACATGCCGGATCCCCAATGCGAACAAGACTCTTTCAAAAGGAATTTTTTTCGATTGCTCAATTCCTTCAATGAGATTATGCACCGACTTCTCTGCCATGCGATCAAGGCCGAGCAATTCTTTTTTCTTTTTGTGAAGATCGTAGAGATCGGAAATAGTGTGAATGAGTTTTGCGTCGAATAACTGGCCGATGGTTTCCGCACCGAGCGAGTCGATGTTCATGGCGCGCCGGCTCACGAAATGTTCAATCTTTCCTTTGAGCTGCGGCGGACAACCATTTTCATTGGGGCAAAAATGTTTTGCTTCCTCTTCACCACGCGCAAGTTTCGAATTGCATTCGGGACAATGCGTGATGTATTTCAGCGGTTGTGAATTCTTTTCACGTTTTTTCAGATCGACACCAACAATTTTCGGAATGATCTCTCCGCCTTTTTCAACGAACACGGTATCGCCGATCCTGATATCCATTTTCTCAATGATGTCGGCATTATGCAGCGAAGCATTTTTCACAACCGTTCCTGCCAACTGAACAGGATGAAGATTGGCTACAGGTGTGATCGCGCCCGTGCGCCCGACCTGGTAAGTGATGTTGAGCAATTTTGTGGAAACAGTTTCTGCTTTGAATTTAAATGCAATAGCCCAGCGCGGAGATTTTGCAGTGAAACCCAGTGCGCGCTGTTGTTCATAGTTATCCACTTTGATCACTGCGCCGTCCGTTTCAAAATCCAGCTCGTGTCTTTTTTTATCCCACTTCTGAATGAATTTTAAAATTCCTTCGAGCCCGCGAACTCGTTCAGTATAAACCGGAACTTTGAATCCCCATTTGCGCGCAGCTTCCAGCGATTCGAAATGTGTTTTGAACGGAAGATTTTCTCCCAATAAAAAATAAGAGAAGCAATCGAGTTTCCTTCCAGCCACCACTTTTGAGTCCTGCATTTTCAGAGTGCCGGCAGCGGCGTTGCGCGGATTTGCCAATGGCGATTCACCGATGTCTTCTTTTTCTTTATTGATGGAATTGAAAACACTTTTCGGCATGAACACTTCTCCGCGGATCTCGATATCGGCAGGCCATTCATTTTTTTTCAATTTGAGCGGAATGCTGCGAATGGTTTTTGCATTCGTGGTCACATCATCGCCCTGCACGCCATCGCCACGCGTGACCGCCTGCGTGAAAATTCCTTTTTCATAACGAAGGCCGATGGCTACTCCATCATATTTCAATTCACAAACATAAACGGGTTCATCACCACCCAATCCTTTCCTCACACGTTCATCAAAATCAGCAAGCTCCTGTTCACTGTAAGTATTTCCCAATGACAACATCGGGTAACGGTGTTTAACGGTGACGAATTCTTTCGTGATCTGTCCGCCTACACGCTGCGAAGGAGAATCATTTTTCCGAAGTTCAGGAAATTCTTTTTCGAGCGCTATCAGCTCTTCCATCATTTTATCAAACTGAAAATCGCTGATGGAAGGTTCGGTCAGCACATAATATTTATAATTATGCTCTTCGAGTTCTTTGCTCAGAATTTCAATTCTTTTTTTTGCCTGCTCTTTATTCATGTTGCAAAAATATTTTTATCATTCTTATTTTTCTCACGCCCTATGTCTCTTTGAGTTCGCCAAGAATAAATTTCCGCAGCATCCCCAATGCCATTACAGAAGCGCGGAGAATATTTCTTTCCCTGTTATCGCCGAACTGCATTTTTCTCGAGAACGTTCCTTCCGCTCCTGAAACCGCCATCCAGACTGTTCCGACAGGTTTTGCAATTGTTCCGCCGGAAGGTCCTGCGATACCGGAAGTGGAAAGTGCGTAATCGGTATTGAATTTTTTTCTCGCGTGTTGTGCCATCATGCGGACCACTTCTTCGCTCACCACGCCATGTTCAGCAATTATTTTTTCCTGAATACCAAGTTCTTTTGTTTTCACTTCATCGGCATAGGAAATAATTCCTCCTTTGAAATAATCGGAACTGCCGGGAACGGACGTGATGAGATGCGCGATCATTCCGCCTGTACAGCTTTCTGCAAGTGCGAGTGTTTTTTTTGCAGAACGCAAAAGATCGCCCGCAACTTTTTCGATCGTATCATTCTCATAACCGAAAATATATCCGCCAACGAGAGGTATCAGTTCTTTCGATTTTTTATTGACGCATTCCGTTATTTCTTTTTCATTCACACCCGACGCACTCATGCGCAGGCGCACCATCGCAGGCGAAGGCAGGTACGCAAGTTTGATATCGAACAGTGCCAGGCTTTTTTCCCAATCAGCAATTCGTTCTGCCAGGATCGATTCGCCGATACCGAGTGTGTGAACGGTTTTGTGATAAATAAAGGGCAGAGAGAATTTTTTCTTCAGCATCGGGATCACTTCATCCGACATCATCCCTTTCATTTCGTAAGGAACGCCCGGCATGGAAATAAAAATTTTTTCATCCTGCTCGAACCACATTCCCGGCGCTGTTCCGTTTTTATTAGCGATTGCAATGCATCCGTCAGGAACCTGTGCCTGCAGGCGATTCACTTCATTCAGCGTTTTTCCGTAGCGAAGAAAAAATTTTTCCACTTCCATCAGAATCTTTTCATCCGTTCTCCATTTCATTCCGAAATATTCACACAACGTTTTTTTTGTGATATCGTCGTTCGTGGGGCCGAGTCCGCCGGTGATGATGATAAGATCGGAATGGAGTTGAGAATAATCCATCGCCTCACGAATTGCTTTTTCGGAATCAGAAATACAGGAAGAACGCACCACAGAAATTCCTGCAAGTCCAAGCTGTTCACCGATCCAGGCGGCGTTGGTATTGATGACCTGCCCTATAAGCAATTCATCGCCGATACAAATTATCTCTGCTTTCAACGGAAGTAAAGTTAAACAGCTTCTCAAGAAAAACGACGCTCCGGAAAATTGGCAAACAATTTGTAGGTTTGTCATTACATCATAAGAACAACCATGAAAAAAATACTTCTTCCATCCCTGGCGTTTGTGATCATCCTGGTGGCCTGCACTGATCTTAACAAGACGGTCAACGACATCAATAAACAGATCACCACTACCACAGGAAATCTGCCCGGATTATCCAATGACGATATTGTTTCGGGTTTGAAAGATGCGCTTACGCAGGGTGCTACCAAAGCGGCTCAGCGTGGTTCCGCCGTTGACGGATTTTTTAAGAATCCCAAGATCCATATTCCTTTTCCGCCCACTGTTCAGAATGTAAAAGACTGGGCGATCAAATTCGGCATGCAGTCGCAAGTGGATAAATTCGAAGAAACTTTGAATCGCGCAGCAGAAGCAGCAGCAAAAGATGCCGCAGGAATTTTTATTGACGCAGTAAAAACAATGACGGTTACCGACGGACTTTCGATTCTGAAAGGTGCCGATACTGCGGCGACACATTTTCTCCGGGAGAAATGTACGTCTTCACTGAATGTGAAATTCAAACCGACGATCCACAATGCAACTCAACAGGTGAAGCTTACTGAATACTGGACACCGATCACCACCGCCTACAATAAAATTCCGGGGCACACCGCAGTGAATACCGATCTTGATCAATACGTGGATGACCGCGCTGTAGATGGAATTTTCAAATTAGTGGGTGAAGAAGAAACAAATATCCGCACAAACCCTGCTGCACGTGCAACTGATATGATGAAAAAAGTTTTCGGTTCAAAAGATAATCCGCACAATCAGTAAAGAAAAAATAATTTTAAAAAAAAGTCGTCCTCACTAAAAGGGCGACTTTCTTTTTTCAATAAAACCGGTATGCTCCGCCGAGATTTACACTTTCAAAATCGGCGTAGTGCGGTTTCAGGCTCAGCACAGGAATTCTCGAGTGATTGACGATCTGTTTAGCCACTGCACTCATCATCCAGGTTTCAAGTTCCGATTCTTCATCAGCAAGGATCATGATCAGGTCGCCGTTTACTTCATCAGCATACCTGAGCGCTTCTACTGCTAAATTATCGCCGCTCACCGTTTTTCTCGAAAAAGCCAATCCTGATTTTCTGATCGCTGATTCCACGGTATCCAGGATGATATGCATTTTTTCTTTTGCATGTTCTTCCTTTTCCTCGATCAATCCGAGGATGTGAATTTTCGATCCGAAAAGAGAACCGAGATCAGTGGCTACAGAAACTTTTTCTCTCGAATGAATCGAATGCTCAATGGGAAGAACAATGTTCGAGTACCCGAGTTTAGTTGCATGTTGCTGAACAGAAATGACAGGGCAAGGAGCAAGCGCCACCACTTTCTGTGCGGTGCTGCCGATTATCCGTTCGTTAAAACCTGAAACACCATGCGTTCCCATAAAGATCAGATCGATGTTTTCGTCTTTTGCAATCTGCACAATTTCGCCGGCAACCTTACCGGTAGCACTGAATGCTTTTGCTGCAATACCATATTTGTTTTTTACCTCGGTTACCGTATCCGATAACTTTTTTTCCACCATTTTTCTCATTTCTTCCCTATCATCGATGTGCATGATCGGTTCAGGGATTTCATACTGGTATTCGTATGCAGGAACAACATGAACGATAAGCAATTCCGCTTTTGTAAGTCGCGCAACAAAAGATGCATGCTCAATAGCAAGTTGTGCCGTTTCAGAGAAATCGGTAGGAATGAGGATCTTTTTTATATGTAGTTTCATGACAGTTGAATTGATCATAACAAAGTAAAAGCAAAACAAAAAAATTAACACTGACCAAATTCAGTTTTCCGGCTGACATTTGTAAATGCAAAAAGCCCCTGTGAGTAAACGCAGGGGCTTAAAAACTCTCACCGCCGGAGCGGAAAGAGAAAAAAAATTAGTACGGCAGGAATTCCGCCAGATCCTTTTTAGGTGTTGGTACAATAGACAGAACGGGAATATCCGAGCGATTGATGATCTCCTGTGCAGCCGAACCGATGAAAAGTTCGGTGATCTCCTGTTCCTGCTGCGTCATGATCATCAGCAGATCGCCTTCTACTTTATTGGAATAATCGATGATGATCTGGCCCAGTGATTCTTCTCCTTTGATTCCTTTGATGATCTCAGCGGTGCAACGGATGCCTGCTTTTTCAACGAAAGCTTTTACCTGTGAAAGCTGGCGGGTAAGACGGTTCACGATGAACTCGTCGGTAGTGAAAAGGACAGAAACAATGCGGATGTCGGCTCCATACATTTTTGCAAATTCAATAGCGCGGGCAACTTTCTCTCTTGTTTCTTTGGTAAGGTCTAGCGGTAAAACAATATTCCTGCAACCATCGCGGTGGTGTTTTCCTTTGATGGTGATGACCGGAACTTTTGATTCGCGCACCACGCGCAATGCATTCGATCCTATGAAACGGCGGCGAAGACCGGTAGATGAACGACCATTGGTTCCCATTACAATAAAACTTGCATTGAGCATTTCCGCCACTTCAGCTACTTTATCGTAAACTGATCCGTGTGCAACTACTTTTTCGCATTTGATCCCTTCATTTTTCACTATGCCGTCCATCAGCTCATCAAGTTTACCATTGATTTCCTTTTTCATTTCTTCATCCTGCGCACTTGCAGATTTGCGGCTGAATATTCCCTGGCTTTCTATAACATATAATAGCGCAAGATCGGCACCGATCATTTTTGCAAGGCGTGTTCCCTGGTGCAAGGCGATCATGGATTGTTCACCAAAATCTACCGGGACAACAATTTTCTTGGGAGCTGTACTCATAGTTTCTTTTTTTTCAGGGGTTTTAATCAGATTTTTTTAGAAAAGTAGGGCAAAAGTACATAAAAAAGGGACTCCGGCAAGAGGTAAAATTACCTGTGACTGTTTGTAAATGAGTAACGAAAAAAAATAGTTTTCCTTGCGAACAAAATGTTCTTGCCGGCATCATCGCTTAATCTGTAATCTTGTAATCTGTAATTTGTAATCTCATGAGTAAAACCATAGCCGAATCAGAACTCATTCTCAATCCCGACGGAAGTATTTATCATCTCCACCTCCGGCCTGAAATGATCGCGGAAAATATTATTGTGGTAGGTGACCAGGACCGCGTGGAAGATGTTTCTGCGCATTTCGATTCCATTGAATTCAAAATAAAAAACCGCGAGTTCATTACCCATACCGGAATTTTCCGTGGAAAAAATATCACCGCACTTTCAACAGGAATCGGAACAGACAACATTGACATTGTACTCAACGAACTCGATGCACTCATCAATATTGATCTTCATTCAAGAACAGTTTTGCCAGTGAAAAAATCGCTCAACATCGTTCGCATCGGAACTTCCGGCGCACTACAACCCGATATTCCTGTCGATAGTTTTGTGGTTTCTTCTCACGGTATGGGACTTGACGGACTACTGAATTATTATGCAGGACTCGATCTGTGCGACGAAGCGGGGATCGCAAATGCATTTATGCAACACGCAGGATGGATGAAAGGAATGCCTTATCCTTACGTGGTGAAAGGTTCTGAAAAATTAATTGCTCTCCTCGGAAAAGATCAGATCAAAGGGATCACAGCTACCGCTCCCGGATTTTATGGCCCGCAGGGTCGACAGCTCCGCCTCGCTCCTGCCCTGCCCGACCTCAATGAAAAACTCGGAAGTTTCCGGTATAACGATCTTCGTGTTACGAATTTTGAAATGGAAACATCAGCGCTGTACGGACTCGGAAAATTACTCGGCCATCAATGCTGTACTGTTTGCGCCATTATCGCGAATCGTGTTGCCCGCACCTACAGCAAGGATTATAAACAAACAGTTAATTTGCTTATCCGTCACGTTCTTGAACGTTTGGCTGTGTAAAACTCCGTTAAACTTCCAACTAAAAGGACTCTGAACACGTATATTTGTTATAGACAGTTTTCCGTTTCTATAACATGGATAAGACCGAAGTCAATGCATTGATCAGCCTGCTTGACGATCCCGATGAGCAGGTCTTCAACCAGATCAAGGATAAACTCCTTTCCATGGGAGCCGACGTAATTCCTGTTCTCGAAAGCGCGTGGGAAAATTCATTCGATTCTGTTTTGCAGCAGCGCATCGAAACCATCATTCACAAAATTCAGTTCGATCACATTCGCCTCAGTTTGCGCGAATGGTCTTTGCCCGAGCAACAGGATCTGCTCACCGGCGCTCTTCTCATTGCAAAATACCAGTATCCCGATCTCGATGAATCGCATGTGCGGAAACATATTGAACAGATCAAACAGGATATTTGGCTTGAGCTGAATAATAATTTAACGGCGCTCGAAAAAATCCGCGTTATCAATCATATTCTTTTCGATGTACACGGATTCAGTGCAAACACTACGAGCTACCACGCACCGCAAAATTCCTATGTCAATAATGTGCTTGAATCGAAAAAAGGAAATCCTGTTTCACTTTCCATCATTTATGCCGTAATCGCGCAGGACCTCCGCATTCCTGTTTATGGCGTGAATCTCCCTGAACATTTTATTCTCGCTTACGTTGATACTGCAAATGGCTTCAAACCCGGCGATGAAAATCCCGATCGCGTTTTATTTTACATCAATCCTTTTTCGCGCGGCGCACCCGTGAATAAAAAAGAGATCGATTCTTTTCTCCGCCAGCAGAAACTAGAACCGAAACCGGAATTCTACACGCCGTGTTCGAATCTCATGATCATTCGCCGTTTGCTGAATAATCTCATTGCCGCTTATGAAAAACTCGGCTATCCGAATAAAGTGGATGAACTTAAAGTGTTGTGGAAAGCGTTGGAAGATTGAAAATTCTGGATTTTAGATTCAGGGATTGAGGTTGTATTCAGGCACAACCTTTAAAAATCAACATTCAACGATCAAAACTCAACAATCAGAAAATTTTCCCAATCGTTTTAAAAATAATTTTCAGATCGGTCCCGAAACTTTTCTCTTCCATATATTTTAAATTCAGTTTTATTTTTGCCGGCATCACTTCTTCTACATATTTTTTTTCAGGATCCGCAGCTTTCGCCAGCAATTCATTCTCATTCGAATATTCGATCGAAGCATAATCGGTAATTCCGGGTTTTATTTCAAGTACGCACTTCTGCTCACGTGTGTACATGTCCACGTACCTGCGCACTTCCGGGCGCGGCCCCACGAGCGACATTTCTCCAATGAGAACATTCACCAGTTGAGGAAGTTCATCCAGTTTGTATTTGCGGAGAAAATATCCCACACGCGTCACACGAGGATCTTTTCCGCCGACCGTGAGCAATCCTTTCTCATCTGAACCGGGGCGCATGGTCCGAAATTTCCAGAGACGAAAATCTTTCCCGTTTTTTCCAACGCGCAATTGCGAATAGAAAATTGCACCCCGGCTTGTAACAAGAATAAGAATGGAAATGATGAACAGGAATGGAAAAAGAATAACGAGGCCAAGAAAAGAACAGGTTATGTCGAAGATCCTTTTCATGATCATTTTGCGCCGGCCACTTCAAGAACAGAAGTAACCACTGCTTCGAGAACGGTTTTCACCTGCTCATCCGAAAGATGGTAAAAAACAGGAAGTGAAATTTCCCTCGAAAAATTGTTGTAAGTCACCGGGTAATTCCTGATATCATAACCGAGTTTTTTATAGAACGACATCATGGGCACCGGGATGAAATGCACATTCACACTCACCTCCTTTTCAAAAATTTTCTGAATAATGAGATCGCGCTGCGTTTCAGAAATTCCTTTTATGCGAAGCGGGTAAAGATGACAGGAAGAAAAATTATCACCTCGTTTCATGACCGGCAACTCAGCCCATTGGTACGCCGACAAAGACCAGTTGTACTGATCAATAATTTTTTCGCGTTTCACCAGCATATCAGAATCGTAACGCTCCAGTTCCACTAAACCTATCGCGGCCATAATATCCGTCATGTTGCATTTGTAACCGGCTTCCACAACATCGTATTTCCAGTTTCCCCTCTGTGTTTTTGCAAGCGCATCTTTATTTTGCCCATGAAGCGTTTTCACACACAGCTCACGATAAATTTCTTCATTGTTGAACGGCGGAGGAAGACACAATGCAACTGCGCCGCCTTCTGCAGTGGTAAGATTTTTCACAGCATGAAAAGAAAAAACGGTGACATCGGTAAGCGATCCTGTTTTTTTTCCTTTATAGATGGCACCTATAGAATGTGCCGCATCACTCAACACAAGAATTCTTCCGAGATTCTTCTGCACCTCATTCGCTGCATTGAACTTGCCCGCATTTCTTTTTGCAAGCGCATTGATCGACGCATAATCGCAGGGCCATCCGCCGAAATCAACCGGCATGATCACTTTTGTTTTTTCTGTGACTGCATTTTCAATTGCAGCAACAGAAATATTAAAATCATCGGCATTCACATCCACGAACACGGGCGTTGCGCCACAGTGCACGATCACGTTCGCAGTCGCGGAATACGTGTACGCGGGAAGGATCACTTCATCGCCTTCTTTCACACCGAACCAGCGCAGAATAATTTCGAGTCCGGCGGTTGCGGAATTCAAACACAACGTAGCAGGCGCACCATAATATTCCGAAAGTTTTTTTTCGAACAGTTTTGTTTTCGGCCCCGTTGTGATCCATCCCGACCGGAGTACTTCCGCAACGGCGTCAATTATTTTTTCATCGATACGTGGTGGAGAGAAAGGGATCATTCAGTGTTTACTTTAGTATCGTTCTTCTTGCAGAGAAAGAAAAAGAAGGCGTTAAAAAATCCGTAGAAAATTGTTCCGGCTTGCGTTTCAAACATTGATTCCACCAGTAAATTCATTCCGACAAGAAGAATGAACACTAAGTAAAGATAATTCCTGTTCCACAATGCGCCCCATGCTGGCCATATAAATGCGGCGAGGAGCAGCAATAAAGCTGCTATACCTGCCATAAGCCAGACCTGAAGAAATTCGTTGTGTGCATTTAGGTTATGTTCGTAGGCAGCGTCGATCTGCTTCTCCCTGTATTTTTTTTTCAGGACATTTTTTACATCACCTACTCCTTCGCCGGTTATCCATCCGTCACGAAGAATTTCAAGGCACGCTTTCCAAATCTGCACACGCACTTCCGATGACTCCGAACCTTTGCCGGTAACATGTACCTCTTTCAAATGGGTGATATTATAACTTGCATTGAATATCCGGTCATTGGCTCTTGTAATAATTACTTTATTGGTAAAAAAATAAATTGATCCTGCTCCCACTACAATCATCAACGTTGTTATTCTGTATTTCGATCCGGGAAGAGATAACAAGGCAAATACGGGAAGTAGTATAGCAGCACAAAGAATCCCGGCCTTGGATTGCAGCATGGTAATAAAAAAAATCAGGTAAAGAAATGCGATCACCAAAAGTGCAACGACAATTTTTTTCATTTTCCGGTCTAACATACGAATTGCGATGAGTGCAGCAAGCGTTGCATACATGGCCATATAACTTGGATGGATGTAAAATGAAAGTTCTCCGTAAAATAATTTGACGCGATCGTGTGTAAGGTGATAATGATAAAGAGAGTGACAAAAACAGATCAGCGAAGCAAGCAATACACCGGTAAGAAACAAAAAAAGCACGCTCCTGGTTTCCTGTTCTCTCATTGGCTTGCCGACCGCAAACAAAAGCGGAAATCCGATGAGCGAAAGTTTTACCTGCAACGAAATCCATCCTTCAGAAAAGTCCGACGTGTAGAATAAAGAAATGCAAAGCAGAATAAAAAGTGCTCCGAACAATACTACTGCTTTTATATTTTCTTTTGACCAAACGGGCTTAACAAATATTATTCCCGTTATTATTGTGAATAAAAGAAGTACAGCAAGCAGTGAGACAGCGAAAAGATACAAAGGCATCAGCAATGCCATGGCGGCAACCAGAAAAAATCGCAAGCGATAAAAAAGTTCAGTCTCCATGAAAAATAAGGATCGCCAGGAGCACTTTTTATTCGCATCCAGACTCTTTGGATGCTTATACTTTGCCGAACCAGCGAAATCCCACATCTTTGCTATTCCTATAAAGGTATGGACAAAATAAATGGCAAATTTTCTCAAACGTATCGATAATTTTTTCTTCGGCTCTCTTCAGCACCATTACGCAAGAAGTCTGGAAAAAGAATGCGCAGGGTGTGACACACTTCTTGATGTAGGATGCGGCTCCGATTCACCGGTAAAATTTTTTACAAAAAAAATAAAAAAGGCAACCGGCATTGATATGTTTCAGCCGTCGATCGATAAAAGCAGGCAGGCAGGAATTCACCATGATTACAAACTTATGAATGTGATGGAAATGACAAAAGCATTCCGGGAAAAATCATTCGATGTAGTGGTGGCATCTGACCTTATTGAGCATCTTGAAAAACCCGACGGAATAAAACTCATGGAGATGATGGAAAAACTTGCGAGAAAAAAGGTGGTCATTTATACTCCGAATGGTTTTCTGGAGCAACGCGAATATGAAGGCAATAAATTACAGGTTCATTTATCCGGATGGGAGGTAGAAGAAATGAGGCAACTGGGTTACAAGGTATTTGGTATCAACGGATGGAAACCGTTACGTGGGGAATTTGCAGTTGTGAAATGGTGGCCAAGGATTTTCTGGGGAAGGATTTCATTGTTGACTCAGAAGAGAATGTTTGCCCGTCCCGAAAAAGCTTTCGGTATTATGTGTGTGAAAGAATTCAATTGATCAACGGCTTGAACCGGTTCGTCCCGCTGATGGTTTTTTGCCCATCAGAAAAAAATGGAATGCTCCTTCGAGGTACCCGCTACCGTATGCGAGGTGCAATATCCAGAATGAAAATACGATACGGAAATATCTGCTGAATTTTTCTGAAACCGGGATTGCTGCAGCTAAAGAGGTCAGTAAATAAATTGCGATAACAGCGAAATAAACTAACCTTACTTTAAAAATAAAACAAGAAACAATTGCTCCTGCAAAAAGAAAAAAAACAAAAGCAGGAGGAGCAAGTTGCCTGGGCGTAGTCAATGCTCTGTGCTTTTTATTCACATAAACCTTCCAGTAGCCGTATTGAAAATATTGCCGGAATAATTTTCCTGTGGAACCCCGCACGTAGTATTTTGCTTTTATTTCTTTCGATAATTTAATCCGGTAACCTGATTTCAGAACGCGATAATTGAATTCATCATCCTGGTTCCGCACCAGTTCCTCATCGAAAAATCCGGCCTTTTGAAAAACTTCCCGTTTGTATGCGCCAAAAGCAACTGTATCTACATATCCTTCTTTCATTCCTGTCCGGAAGTGCGCATTTCCAACACCGAAAGAAGAAGACATTGCCGCTGCGATTGCGGCAGAAACTTCATCTTCAAAAATATTTTCGAGAACCCCGCCTGTGCAACCCAGCTCTTTTTCCTTCGAAAGTAATTCATAACATCGTGCAAGATAATCGTGGTACACCTCGGCATGCGCCCCAAGGATGATGATGACTTCGCCTTTTGCATTTCTTATTCCAAGATTCAGAGCGTGTGGCGTAACATGGTATTTATTTTCCAGACAGATTAAATTTTTATGTGCTGATGCTATTTTTTTTACAACTTCAATTGTTCCGTCATCACTTTGACCGTCACACACAATTATTTCAAATTCTCCGTACGTAAAATCAGATTGCAACACAGAGCCAATACATCCTGCAATGTATTTTTTTTCATTGCGGCATGGAATTATTACTGATACCGCAATCATATTAAAGTGGTATAAATGCGTATCATTTCGTCCACGTTGTTTTTCCATTCATACTTCTCCTTCACTTTTTTCCTTCCGGCATTGCCCATGCGAATCCGCAAGTTTGGATCTGCCAATAATTTTTCCATTGCAGTAACAGTGGCTCCCAAATCGTTTACCGGAACACGTAACCCATCCATTCCGTCATCAACAATCTCCGCGAGTCCGCCGGTTTCACTTACTATTACCGGAATCCTGCACGCCATAGCTTCCAACACAGACACACCGAAACTTTCTTGTTTTGAAATATTAATAAAGACATTGATCTGTTCCATCCATTCCGGAATTTTATCATGATCGATTTTCCCGGCGAAGGTTACGCTGCCAGAAAGACGAAGCGCCTTCACTTTTTCCTCCAGCATTTTTCTTTCCGTTCCCGTTCCGACGATCAGGAGTTGCAGATTTTTTTCCGGATATTTCTCCCGTATTGAAGAAAATGCACTGATCGCAAGCGAAACGTTATAAACCGGCTCAAGGGATTTTACAATGCCGAATACCATTCTATTTTTTTCATCGGTATTCTTTTTTTCTTCTTTACAAAAAACTGCTGTATCAACCCCGAATGGAATGACATAAACTTTCTTATCAGTGAATTTTTCCATTGAACGAACGATGGTAGGACTGGTGGCCAGGAGGAGATCGGCATAAAAAAAATTTTTTTGAAGAATTTTTCGCGCTAATTTTCCACGTTTTGGGAAATCCATTACATCACTCCCCCAGGATGATATGATGAGCGGATGAAAACCGCTTTTCCTTCCCAGTAATCCATAACTACTCGCATAATGTGAATGGACGATGTCGGGTTTGAATTCGCGGATAATCTTTTTTAATGCAGGGATCAAACTGAAATAACTGAGTTTGCCGGTCAGGCGCCCGTGAAATTTTCCATCGGGAACAGCGCTTTGGTCATAGATCGTAATGTTCTCCGTCTTTTCCGCCCAATTATTGCTGTTCTTTCTCATACTGAAAATTCCAATGTGAATTCCCTGCGCAGCAAGTGCGAGTGCCCATTTGTGCGTGTGAGCAGAACCGGAATCGGCAAGAAAGAGAATTCTTTTTTTCATCAGAGAATGGCACGATCATTTTTAAAAACGAAAAGAAACCATTTTTTCATCGCATAAGTATACGCCTTTCTTTTTGCGCGAAAGAGCGGAGTGAACGGCGAAAGAAAAAAGAAGATAACCACACGAACACCGATAATGATAAAAAAAAATACTGCTGAGAAAAAAAAAGAACCCTGGCTTCGGTGTTTCTTTGTGAATTTAAGCTTGCTCACCAACTGATTCGGAATGGTAATTCGCAAATTCTGAACAGCACTTTTCCCACTATGATGAATTATTTCTGCTCCGGGAAAAAATATACATTTTGCCCCCGATCGTTTCGCACGATAGCAAAGATCGGTATCCTCCATCCAGAACATTCCGGAATCCAATCCGCTCGTCATCTCATATATTTTACGAGGAAAAAATAACGCCGCTCCCGATAAAGCTTCCGGATAAAATTCACGGCTAAACATATCCTTTGAATAAAGCGGTCCGGCTAAAATATTTTTCAAATAAAAAATATCGAGAAAAAAATGAAAGAGGTTTTCTATTTTCCATGCTGAGCGCTGCAAAGATCCATTTGTATTCAACAACAGCGGGCCAACTATACATTCGTTCGCTTCCTTTTTACACCGATCCATTAGCAACTGCAGCGCCCCTGCTTTTATTTCTGTATCCGGATTCAACATCAGAAAATATTTTCCATTTGCGATTTTGAAACACCGGTTATTCCCTTCCGAGAAGCCCAGGTTTTTTTCATTCTTAATGAATCTTACACTTTTGAATTCAGAACGCATCATTTCTTCGGTACCGTCGGAGGAACAATTATCAGCAACGATGACTTCAAAAGTAAAATCTGTTCTCTCCGGTAATATGGAAAGAAGGCATTTGCGAAGAAAATCCCGCACATTATAACTGACTATGACCACGGAAAGTTCAGGAGCCATCTGTCTTCTCCTTTCTTTCATTTTCGCTAATCCCGATGATCAGCCAGTAAATAAAAATATAGGGCGCAAAATCATACACATTACTAACGATGGACTGGGCGTTGGTCGCCAGGAAAATGGCAATGGCAAATGAACTTACAGAAGATGGATTTCTTCGTGCACGCACAAAGGCAGGAAAGAAATACGAGCAACAGAAAACAAGATAACTGGCAACGCCGAAAATTCCTGTTTCACAAGCGAGCTTCAACAACCATCCGTCGGTACTATAACGTGCAGCCGGAACAGTAGAATGAACCAGATACCTGAAAGCTACCGCACCTGCTTTTCCGAGCCCGTATCCCCACGGCCGTTGCAAAAAATCGTGCCATGTAACTTCCCACCTGTTCACCCGCGATACGCCATTAACCAACGAAACGGTATCGGCTGTAGAAGAAAAAATCCATTGCAATAATTTCATACTCCCGGTGGCGTAAAATGAAACTGCTGTTGAAATAATGATCATAGAAATAAAAATAACGAGAGAAAATTTCCATTTACGGTGCAGCACTGAAAGAAAAATGAATCCAATTAATAAACCGAGAATGGGTCCGCGGGAAACGCTCAGCATCAATCCGGCAAATGGTATTGTGAAAGCAATGAGATGAAGGAAATTCCCCCCAGTCAGATATTTCCAAGAGTACCACAGGCAGGTCATTGAAGCAAGTGTTCCGAATAATACCGGTGTCCATAGAATGGATCCCATGCGTGGAATAAAATAGGCGCTCTGTATGTAACCGGATCGTGCAGCTATTTCTCCGTTTAAAAGCGGAAACAAAAAATAAATGATTAACCCGATGCCGGAGAAAAAAAGATTTACGAGCATCAGTTTGTCAATAATGTTTTTCCGGTTGTCTTCGCCGGAAAAAAAAATTCTTCCACCGAAATAGAATAGCATTGGCAGGTAGGTAATGCGGAAAGCCATAAGAGAATACACCGGTGACATCGCCAGTATAAATCCATAGATTGTATTAAGGAAGATGAATAGAACGAAAATATTATCCGTGAGAGTGAGAGAAATATTTTTTTCACGAACACCGGAAATAAATTTCAGCACAAGGAATCCCGCGAGAAAAACAACAAGCACATCGGGAAAAACTGTTACAACAACCTGGAAAACTGTATGCATTTCACCCGTACCCGCGAGCAACATACGCAAAGACGGAAACAGCCACAGGAAACAAAAAATTCCGGAAATAAAATTCCCTGTTCTTCTGGA
The DNA here is from genome assembly GCA_016194975.1 of Bacteroidota bacterium. Classification (NCBI taxonomy): domain Bacteria; kingdom Pseudomonadati; phylum Bacteroidota; species Bacteroidota bacterium. The sequence goes on along the minus strand of JACQAM010000012.1, from coordinate 130,853 downwards.
AGTGATAAGTGTATTCAATTTATAGTTAATAAGAACGAAATTACTTCATTCTTTCCCAGCCTGATCTTGCCGGTCATGTGAAAGTTTTAGACTCTTCGTGTTGATAATTTCCATTCGCAGATTCACGCATTCCTTGCAGATTAAGTAGGTTTACCGGAGCGCCAATGTCAACACCGAAAATTGCATTCCTCACTGCAGCAGACCCGCAAAACAAACGCGCCTGGTCAGGTATTCACTGGTATGCAACACGCGCATTACAGAAACATATCGGTGAAGTACATCCATTGGGACCCTACCAGCCAGCATTTTTATATAACTCCGGAAGAATTATTTCTAAACTGATACGAAATTTTAGTGGAAAAAATTTCGACTATTCTCATTCCATTCGGCTTGCAAAAGCGTATGGAAAATATTTTAACGAAAAACTCAGGGAGAATAATTTCGATCTCATTTTTTCTTCTGCTGCATCTTCTGAATCTGCTTTCATAAAGGAGGGATTACCAATGTACTACCTGGCGGATGCAACAGCTGCATCGATGATCGGTTACTATCCTTATTTTTCAAAACTTACATCTTCCTCCCGCAGACAGCTTCTTGAAGTAGAACAACACGGAATTTCCCGCGCAGATCATCTTTTATATGCTTCGGAATGGGCTGCGAATTCAGCAGAAAAAGATTTCAACGCTCCCGCCCGAAAAATCTCTGTTATTCCCTTCGGAGCCAATATCGATGAAATTCCACTTGTTGATTCGGTTCTTTCTAAAAAATATTCTGATACCTGCCGCCTGTTATTCCTCGGTGCTCAATGGGAAAGAAAGGGAGGCCCTGTTGCCGTGGCAGCCCTCCGTGAACTTCATAAAATGGGAATACCTGCTGCGTTAACCGTTTGCGGCTGTATTCCTCCTGCTACTGTTGAAGAAAAAAATATTACGATCATTCCTTTTCTGGATAAAAGTAATCCTGCAGAAATGGAAAAATTCAGGAACCTTTTCCTTCAATCAGATTTTCTAATTCTTCCAACCCGCGCAGAATGTTTTGGTATTGTTTTTTGTGAAGCTTCCGCCTATGGAATTCCTTCTCTCGCAACGAACACAGGCGGAGTGACCGGTGCAGTGCGTGAAGGGGTGAACGGTTTTCTTTTTTCTCCTGATGCAGATGGAAAAATTTATGCAATGCGTATTGCTGAAATATGGAGCGACAAAAAAAAATACACCGATCTGTGCATTTCGTCACGAAAATTATTTGAAACAGAACTCAATTGGGATTCGTGGGCGTTGCGTGTGAAGAAGTTGCTTTAAAATTGTTTGCTGTAATTTCTGTTCAGCTATTACCAACGAGATGGGGATATTTATGAAAATTCAGGAGCAGCCATTTCGGAAACGAATTATCCAGTTCCACAAAACAGTAATGAAAATCACGGCCGAAAATATCACGGCCGTTCCTAATTGCCTCTGCGATCTTCCCCGGGTCTTTGAATTCTGCTTTGTTGTATTCGGTATGCGCAAAGGATTCCAGTTTGGTGATGATGCGATCCACGCCGCCGAGATAACTGAAATGCCAACCGCCTTCATTGATGAATTTAACCTTAGTGCCTTTCAATTTGAAAATGATTCTCCATGCGAGGCGGTGAAGCGTTTTTACATGAAACCATGCCATCAGTTTCATACTGTTCTCTCGAAACACCTGCACAGAATTCCGGATATCTTTCCTGTGGATGAGAACCGTGCCATTCCATTTATAATTTCCCTCACTTTCATTTTTGCAATTGATGAAATAATAAAACATTCGCATTCGCATGATCTTCACCCCACTTTCATCTTTATGCTTCATCACTTGTAAAGGATCAGGGATCTCATCAAGATCCGAGATCATCACTACATCTTCCGGTTTCGAATTTTTCAATCCTATGAGAATTCCATTTCGCTGATGATGTTCCAGCACCCATGAATTTCCAGAAGGGTTTTCAGGAAAAGTATTGACGATTATATGAATGATCTTCGGAAAAAATTTTTCGAAACGTTTTTTATTTTCATTGAAATGAAGCGGCTTCTCTTTCCCCTGGTGTGTTTTTGTGGATTCCACCAGCACGAATTTATCTACAATGCCATCGAGAATATTCAAACGGATCTCGAGAAGATCGAGTTCATTGAAAAAAGTAAAACAATCGTAGATCATACTTTTCGGATGAGGGAAAGATTCAGTGATAAAATTATCAAAACGATCGCGACTGTTGCCTGCGAAATTCCAACGAGCAATAGCGCATGTTGAGCTGAGAATTTCAGATAAGCGCTGATCACCAATGAGAAAATCAGAAAGAATGCGCCGATGAGCGTTATGATCAATACGCTTCTTTGTTTTCCAACAATAGATGCGACTTGTTGTACAGGAGCGCGAGAAAGATCGAACATGATCCAAACAGAAAGTATGCGCGCATATTCTCCGGCTTCTCTCCACTTTTCGCCGAACACGAGCGCAAATAATTGAGGGCCGAATGCGAGAAGAACTACAGTAACAGGAATTCCAAGTAACAATGAATTGAATGCAGTTTTGCGGGTGAACCCGGCGAGATCACCGTTCTTCCTGTAGCGATCAGAAGCTTCCGCGAAATATACATGCGCGACCGGAAGCACGATCAGACGCATGGGTACTTGCAACACCCGCATACATTGCCCGTAAAGCCCCGCTTCTTTATCTCCATAAGTATGCTGAAGAAAAATAACGATCAGACTTAACTGAAGAATATCCACGAATCCCTGGATGATATTGATCTTCGGAAATTCGCTGTAGCGCCCAAATACATCTTTGTGTTCTTCGTTCTTCGCTTTGAAAATGTGAAACTCTTTGTGATGACGGATCACAAGTAATAGAAGAATTACAGAAATGATTTGTGATGCGAGCGCTCCCGACAACAATCCCCATGCACCTAATGAAAAAGCCGCAAGCGCTACTCCTCCATTCACTACCGCTTCCGCAATTCTCACCCATGAAATTCTGTTGAATCGTTTCGAACGCACATTCCACATCCAGAAAAGCTGGGTACACGTCAGGAAAAAAGAAGACGGCCCGATAAACCAGAGCCAGTCGTGAATTTTCTCATTCGCGTAAAGTCCTCTTTCCGCCAATAGAAAATTTACAACGGAAAGTAAAATAACAAGAAGAGAAACGATGGTGTTAATGCGTAAACCAAGCGCAATAAGTTTTCTTGCATCATCATCCGTCTTCGCCGCGACCACCGCCACATCGAATTTGAAACAGGAAATTACAGCAACGAATCCTGTGAGCGAAAGAAAAAGTGAAAGCACACCGAACTGATCGGGTGTATAAATTCTGGCAAGAAAAATATTTAGCCCGAAGTTGACAACCTGCGCAATAATGGTCGCAGAGACCATCGTCGCCAATTGTTTTGCAAGATCAGACTTCAGGACTTTTCCTAACACTGTTTCTTTAGATAGATGAGAGAAACTATTCTAAAAAGTTTTCGGTTCACTGTTGTCGGTTTTCGGTTCGGGAAAAACTGACAACGGCAAACCGAAAACTGAAAACTGTTATTTAGCGTATCCCACTGCTCTCGTCTCGCGAATGACCGTGACTTTTACTTGTCCCGGATAGGTCATTTCATTCTGAATTTTCTGCGAAATATCGAGTGCAAGTTTTTCTGCGTCTTTATCCGTGACTTTATCCGAAGCGACGATCACGCGCAACTCTCGGCCCGCCTGTATCGCGTACGTTTTATCAACGCCCTGGTAAGAGAGCGCGAGTGCTTCCAGATCTTTCAGCCGCTTGATGTATTGCTCCACGATTTCCCTGCGTGCACCCGGGCGCGCTCCCGAGATCGCATCACACACCTGTATGATCGGTGAGATCATCGAATTCATTTCTATCTCATCGTGGTGAGCGCCGATCGCGTTGCACACCTCCGGCTTTTCTTTGAATTGCTCAGCGAGTTTCATTCCGAGAATTGCGTGCGGCAATTCCGGTTCGTTATCAGGAACTTTTCCGATGTCATGCAAAAGCCCTGCACGTTTTGCTGCTTTCACATTCAATCCGAGTTCGCCGGCCATGATCGCGCAGAGATTCGCCACTTCGCGCGAGTGTTGCAGAAGATTTTGTCCATAAGAAGAACGGTATTTCATTCTGCCCACCATGCGAATGAGTTCGGGATGCAAACCATGAATTCCCATATCAATGCAGGTACGTTTTCCTGTTTCTATGATTTCATCTTCCACTTGCTTCTTCACTTTTTCAACGATCTCTTCGATGCGCGCGGGATGTATGCGCCCGTCCGTCACGAGCTGGTGCAGCGCAAGGCGCGCGATCTCGCGTCGCACGGGATCGAACCCGGAAAGAATAATTGCTTCCGGAGTATCATCGACAATAATTTCAATTCCTGTTGCCGCTTCGAGCGTTCGGATATTTCTTCCTTCGCGGCCAATGATGCGGCCTTTCATTTCATCGTTCTCGATATGAAAAACAGAAACAGAATTTTCAATCGCATGTTCCGTCGCTACACGCTGAATGGTTTGAATGACGATGCGTTTTGCTTCTTTGTTCGCAGTCATCTTCGCTTCATCCATTATTTCTTTCACATACGCCATCGATTCCGTTTTCGCTTCGGCCTTCAGTGATTCCACGAGTTGTGCTTTGGCAGTATCGCCCGACATTCCGGCTATCGCTTCGAGTTGCTCCACTTGTTTACGATGCATTTTGTCAATGTCATTCTGTTTCGCCGCAACGAGTTCCAACTGGTGTTCTACATCTTTGCGCCGTTTGTCGAGTTCAGTTTCTTTGCGCTTGTTCTCTTCTATTTTCTGATTCAGCGTTTGCTCTTTTTGTCGTGCGCGATTTTCTGCCTGCTGCACGCCGTGATTTCTTTCATTGACAGATTTTTCGTGTTCCTGTTTCAATTGCAGGAATTTTTCTTTTGCCTGCAGGAGTTTCTCTTTCTTCAGAGCTTCGCCGTCGGCTTCTGCCTTGGCTAATTTCTCTTTCGATTTTTTTGTTATTGCACCACGGAGAATGGTGGCAGTAACAATGATCCCGAGAAGAAGAGAACCGGCTCCGGCAATAATGGCCATGATGATCGGGTCCTTGAACATTTTTCTGGTGTGTTTTATTTTCCGTTTAAGCGGAAAGGTTAATGAATTGAATTCAACAAAAATCCCGCTTACATCCGGAGTTATCCGAACTGTGTGCGGGAATTCATTAACAGGGAAATGTGCGGAGAGAAGTTCCGCTCAATTACTTGGACCGTGCGAGATGCGCGTCGAGAGCGGAATCCACTTCCGCCAGATCGGCGAGAAGTTTATCCGGATCATCTACGATTTTCGATTGCGCTTCGAGATATTGAGTTGCGAATTGAAGAGCCGCCATCGCGAGGAGATCCTGTTTATCCTGTACCTGGAATTTCGACTGGAGAGATGAAACTTTTTCATTCACACGTTTTACAGCTTCGTGAACTACAGTTTCTTCTCCCGAATCAATTTTGATCGGGTACGAACGACCTGCGATTGTTATTTTGACGGACTTCTCGCCCATTTTTTTTGGTTTGGTCCAGGTGAATCACCTGTTAAGTTGAGCGATGCATTTATCTATTTCCCGCACCAGCTCGTTTATCCTGAGTTTTAAAGCAGAATTCTTTTCGTTATCACCGGAAATGTTTTTAGAAATTTTCAGAACGTTATTCTGGTCTTCGATTTTCTTATTCAACTTTTCCAGTTCGTCAGCCCTGTTTTTCAAGCGGGTAATCTGCTCGTGAAGACGCAAATTTTCCTTCTGCAGGGCTTCCTGCAAATGTAGCATTTTTTGAGTCTTTGCCTTGACGCTTTTGGCTAAAGCGATGATCGACTTCACGTAAAAACGGGCTTGAATTAATACTTAGGTAAATATAATCTTTTGGGTTGATTGTTAATGGTTAACAGCAAAATATTGTTTGCGCACCAATGAAATAAAAGAAGCAACAGCGGTTTAGCAGCCCGTCCGACCGGGCCATCCCCGTCCGTACCGGCACGGGCGGACGGGCGGGCAGCGGAAGTGGTGAAGTGATTTACAGAAAAAGATTTCTATTTCGAAAAAAATTACTGATTGGCAATGCTATTTTTCTTCCGGGCAAATGAATTCAACGCAACCAAAATGAATGCGGGGAGAAAATAACTTTTCATCTTTTAAATAGAACTTACGATTTAAAAAAATAAAAAAAGTGAATTTAACGTGCTGTCGAAATCAAAAATGCAAAACGAACTGCGGCCTGAATTCCTGAACGAATTTGCATTTGAATTATTTAACACCATGGCATAATTATCGCACAATGCAAGCAAATGCTTTTTCGTAACTTTATATTTAATTCATGAAAAGAATTTTTGTTTTACTTTTTTCCCTCGCGCTTGTGCATGTGCGCGCTGCATACCTGCTCATACCTATGGATGACGCGCAGAAGGATCATTTGAAAGCTTACGGAATTGCCTATTGGGTACTTGAACAGGGCGGCGATGAACAATGGTTACTGAATTACCGCTACGGAAGTTTTCTCATCAAGTATGAAAAAAGTTTTGAGAATGAATGCAACGCACGCGGCGTGAGCTTTGAAACACTGCCCGATGCAAAAGTGACTTCCATTCTCGAAGAAATTACTTCTCCTGAAGTGAATATGGATGCGGTGAAACTTGAAAAACCACCGAAGATCGCTGTGTATTCTCCGCCCGACAAACAACCCTGGGATGACGCGGTAACGCTTGTGCTCACGTACGCAGAAATTCCTTACCAGGTAGTTTATGATGAAAAAGTAATGCAGGATACTTTGTTGCATTACGACTGGATCCATCTGCATCACGAAGATTTCACCGGGCAGTATGGAAGATTCTATGCTGGATTCTCCAATGCGCCGTGGTACCGTCAGCAAGTGGCGACCGACGAATCGATGGCCGCAAAACTCGGATTCAAAAAAGTTTCGGAGATGAAACTTGCCGTTGCAAAAAAGATCCGCGACTTCGTGGCAGGAGGTGGATTCATGTTCGCGATGTGTTCCGCAACTGATTCTTATGACATTGCGCTGGCAGCAGAAGGAATTGACATTTGCGACAAACAATATGACGGCGACGGAATGGATATGAACGCCAATTCGAAACTCGATTATTCAAAGACTTTTGCCTTCACGAATTTTCATTTGAAAATGAATTCGAATGAATATGAATTTTCAGATATCGATACCTATGAAACGCGCCAGTCGAAAGGTGTGAACGAAAGCAACGATTATTTTTCGCTCTTCGAATTTTCTGCAAAATGGGATCCTGTTCCCACTATGCTTTGCCAGGATCATGCAAATCTTATTAAAGGTTTTTGGGGACAAACAACAGGATTCGACAAAGCGCTCATCAAACCGGGCGTGCTCATTATGGGCGAAGACAAAGCGATCAACGAAGCACGCTACATTCACGGTGATTACGGAAAAGGGATGTGGACGTATTACAGCGGGCATGATCCGGAAGATTACCAGCATCGCGTGGAAGAACCTCCCACTGATTTGTCTCTCTATCCGAATTCAGCAGGATACCGTTTGATCCTGAATAATGTTTTGTTTCCGGCAGCGAAAAAGAAACATCAGAAGACGTGATGAGTTTTGGATTTTAGTTGTAAGTAAGGGCATCTCTAAAAACACAGAAATGCAAGGCGGGAATTTACTATTCGTAAATGAGGATTTTGAGGACGTAGCCCAACGCAGCAGTTCGAAGTTATTAGAGATGCCCGTAATTTAGAATTGATTCTTCCAAACCCATAACTCATAACTCATAACCTGTATCTAATTTTATTTCCCGCATTATACTTCTGTAAGCGGCAATTCAATTAAATTTAGAAATGAAATTCTCCCCAAGAAAGTATTCCCCTTCCCTGCTCTTCCTGTTTTTATTTTCGTTCTCCGGATTTTCATTCGGCCAGTCGAAACATTTTTACATTCAGCGCGATTTTCAGAATTGCGGAACGGGTGTAAAAGATTCTTCCGGGAATTGGGTGATACAACCAACTTTCGAAAATATCGCCGCCTTGTCTGATAAATATTTCCGCGTGGAAGCCGTTTCTAAAGTGGGGGTTTACGACAATAAAGGAAATCTCATCATTCCCGTTATTTATGAATCGATCTACCAGGAGCACACCGATGACGGTTATGAATTCATGGTAAAAAATTCTGATAAGAAATGGGGAGTGATGGATTCAACAGGGAAAATGATCGTTCCCGTAAAATACCGCGATGCTTCCATTTATGAAGACGGAACTATAATTGTCCGTTACAAATGGAGAAAAAATTTCAGGACAGACATTCACCGCGATTCCATTCGCATTCGCCAGAAGATGCATTCGGAACCGCGTTATATCGCGGATCACCGTTTCTCATTCACAAAAGATTTCGATTTCATCTGGAGACAGAAATACGGCATGATGGACAATAAAGGAAATGTTCTTTTCAAACCTAAATACAGCAGCGTCAGTTTTTCAGAGGAGGAATACAGTTTCACCCGTCTCGAACAAAAACATCACGTGTTGTATTGTGACACAACCGGCCGGATCATCTATCGTTTCACGGCCGACCGGAGCATGACTTATTTTTACATCGATGAATTTGATTATGGATTACCCCAAGGCCCGGACGTGAACAACTCCGGTTACATCGTCGGGATGAACAAGAAACACTGGGGAATAATTTCTGCAACCGGCGATACGATCGTTCCGTTCATTTATAAATATGCTTTTGGGGGCAGCGGATACGGTTCTGATGGTAACATCCTGGAATTTCAAACGGACAGTGCCACCGGAATTTTCGATTGTGATAAAAGGAAATGGATCCTTCAACCGGTTTATTCTTATCTCGATCAGGTAAATTCTTATACCGTTACTTCCGATTCTTCGAACGGTTCACCGCTCATCGTTTTCGTTGCAAGAAAAAATAATCTGTTCGGCGTCCTAACTTCATCGGGACAGGAAATAGTTCCTTTCCGTTATACGTATTACAATAAGGAATCCGACGATATTATTTTCACCAATGAGAATGAAGGCATGGTGCTTACTTTTCCATCGGGATCGGAACATCCGCAGGATGCAAAAGACAGCACATTGGTCATGGTGTACTCAAAGAATGATGATGCCCGTGTAGTGAGCAGAGCGCCGGCAGGAAATTATTTTTCCAAACAAGTAGCAAGCGATGGAGCCGTTCTTTTTCTCGACACAACTCTTATCCATAACCGCAACCAGAAACTCTGCTACATTCCCTACAACAGTTTTTACAAATCAAATTCATTCACCTGGGATAGCTTGCTTCATGCAACGGCCATGATCGTTCGTCCCATGAATATTGTTTCAAGAAATTCCGACGGCTCAGCGCTGGCCGGATTCCGTCGGGCTGATCTCATCAACAGGAATTTCGATAATGATTCGGAATATTATTATCTCCGCGATGGAAAATTCAGTTTCACTTCACTCTACAATTGTGAACTCCTTACGCACGAAACCGGAATGAATTATTTCAGGGTGTATCACTATTACCGTCCAGGTGCAGGAATTATTCGCAGCGATGGAAAAAAAATAATCCCTATCGGGAAGATCAGAAGTGCGCAAGTGATTTACAGGAAAGATTCCGAAGAACCGCTTTTCCAGATCACTTCTTTCAAACATGAAAAACAGGGAATCATTGACAGTGATGGAAAATTGCTCGTCGATACGACCTGGAATTATATTATAACCAGGTATTACGTGGATCATCTTCTCGAAGTAGAACTCAGGCCCAACAGGAAAGAATCTGCTTTTCATAAACGCACAAATAATGTTCAGCTCCTCGACATAAGAACCGGCGATGTAGTCATTCCTTATGGACAGCATCCTAATTTTATCACCTACATCGGGTCAGAAGATGCACTGTGCATAATGCCCGACGGTGAAAGGGTTTTCAATGCAACGCAGAAAAAATTTGTAACGGGCGGATTCAACCGGATTCACGAACTTGATGACGATGGAAATTATTTTGCCGTGAAAACATGCACAGGAAATATCGGGCTCATTGACAAAAACGGAAAATTCCTTACCGATACAATGTGGAAAGCGATGGGCATGGCCGATTATCACGCGTACGCGCGTAAAGGAGGAGATAAAGCGGCCAATCTCCATTATTTTGTTTTCTATAATGAAAAATCGCATTTTACTTTCGATGCTACAGTGGGAATGATCATTCCCGATTCACTCGCTTACAACGAGGTGCTCCGCCGGGCTTCCGGAAATTTTACCACCGATCTTTATTCAAACAAATTTATCACGGATCAGCACCTTCCTGCCATTGATTATTTCAGCGGAATGACGTACGACTCTCTTCCCGCATGGACGCACGCTGTACTTTATGATTCCATTCTTTTTCCGAAAAGATTTCACCAGGACACCACTCTTAATTACAGTTATTACAAATGCGAATTCTGCGAGAAAAATTTTAAAAAAGTTTATTTCTTCTACAACTGGATGCCTGATTACGAATATTCCTCGCATGCACATTTTGTCCGATACTGCACCGATTCTGTGATCTCTGTAGCACGAAGTAATTATTCCTATCCACCTTTCTTCCATGACCACCTTCCCGAATGCGATTTCATGTTCAACACCATGTTGTTCAGCGACGGGCCTCATCCACTATTGCTCGATTCGCTTTTCACGGGAACAGAATGGAAAAATTTCATTATTCAAACCGTGATGGATTACCTGCAGAATAATCTTGATGTAAAAGGAGAATGCACCAATCCGTATATGTTCCCGAAGATCCTGCAAAGCAGTTTTCTCATTTGTGAAAAAGGAATTGAATTGTATCCGCCCGGATTTACGCACAACCAGGAAGCGTTGATGATCTTTATTCCCTGGGAAAAAATTGCTCCCTACATGCGCGCAGATGTGAAAAGGAAATTGGGAGTGAAATAAATGTTTTCGGTTCTGATAATTCATCATTAAGAAAAAATTCAAACCGTAAACTGTAAACCGAAAGTAATACCGCCGGTCAATACTAATAACCGCTCTTAACCGCGTAATTTTCTGCTGCCAAACCTTTCTTATCTTCGGTACGCTTTTACCAATTCTTCACTCATGAAAAATATTCTGAAAACTCTTCTTCTCGTTCCCGCAACACTCTTTTATTTTTCTTCCTTCGCACAGGACAGTGCTGCCACGAATAAAAAAGGAAGCAAACTTCGCTTTACAAAAGTGGCCGAAGAAAAATGCACAAGCGTTAAAGATCAGTTTCACTCCGGCACCTGCTGGTGTTTTTCCACCGAATCATTTCTCGAATCGGAATTCATGCGAATGGGAAAAGGCAACATCGATATTTCTGAAATGTGGATCGTGCGCGCAGGATACATCGAAAAAGCAAAAAAATATATGCGCATGATGGGCAAAACAAATTTCGGCCCGGGAGGAGAACCACATGATGTGATCAATCTTTCTGCAACTTATGGAATTGTTCCGCAGTCTGTTTATTCCGGTTTGCCAAATGGAGAAGACAAGATCCGCCACGGAGAAATGGATGATGTGCTCAAGGCAATTCTCGATGCACAACTGAAACTGAGCGAAGGAAAACTTTCTCCGAACTGGCTGGCTGCTTTCACGGCCGCACTCGATGCGTACCTCGGAGCACCTCCTGCGAATTTTGTGGTCGACGGAAAAACATACACTCCGAATTCCTATGCCACTTTTCTCGGATTCAAACCATCCGATTATGTGGCGATCACTTCTTTTACGCATCATCCTTTTTATTCGCAATTTCCATTGGAGATTCCCGATAACTGGAGTTGGGGAATGCTTTATAATATTCCGATGGAAGAAATGAATGCAGTGGCAACGAATGCTGTGATGAATGGATTCACGGTGGCGTGGGGCGCTGATGTGAGTGAGAATTTTTTCGCGTATCGCAGCGGGCTCGCTATTGTTCCTGAAACAGATTGGGATAAAATCCCGAAAGAAGAAAAAGATTCTATTTTTCTGAAACCCTGCAAAGACAAAGTGATCACACAGCAAATGCGCCAGGATGCGTTCGATAATTTAAGCACGCAGGACGATCATGGAATGCAGATTTCCGGAATGGTGAAAGACCAGACCGGGAAAAAATATTACATCGTAAAAAATTCCTGGGGCGCCGAGAATAACGATCTCTCCGGATATTTTTATGCATCGGAAGCTTACTTCGAATTTAAAACGACAAGCATCCTTATCAATAAAGCTGCGCTCCCGAAAGACATTGCGAAGAAGATGGGATTTATTCAGTAATGGCTTTCGGGTTTTAAAACTCATTGTTTTAAGAACTGCTCCGTAGCCCTTACTCCATACTCCGTACTCCCAACCCATAACTCATTACTCATTACCTTCGCATTATGGCTGAGTATTTTTCTCCTGAAGAATTAATAACGTTGAAAAAGAGTGAAGGCAAAACGCTCTCGGCCGTTCATTATCATTTCTGGCAGAATAAAACAAAACCCGGCGATATTTTTGAATTCCTCGATAAACTGGAACTTATTTTTTCCGACAGAACGCGTCTTGTTTTTTCAGGAACACAGGATGATGATCCCGGAATTTTTTTATTGGAAGATTTCGATGCTGAGAAAACAAAATTTCTTCTGCTAAAAGATTATGGCGGACAGATCGATCAGCGTTCCGAAGATTTTTCTCCTGATGAATTATGGAAACCTGCCATTGGAAAAAAACTCGTTAAAATAGAATTGGTGGACGATGGAGAAAATATGTATCGCAATGATGCCGTGCTGCTGAATTTTTCTACCGGGAAAATAGAACTCAGTCCTGCCATGGAAGGGTTGATCGTGGAGCCGTTTGAAGAGGTGTGATTGGTTTGTTGGGTTCGTTACGTTGCTGGTGTTGGTTATGTTGGTTATGTTCCTTGTATTGGAAAAATCAATCTGTGAAAATCAATGTAATCCGTGGCGATTTTTGTCAACATAGAAATAGGCCGGTTTTTGCAGGAGAATAATTTGCCACTGATTTTCATAGATTATCACTGTTTAATTCGGTAAAGAATTAACTTTAGTTCGTGAGAAAATTATTCCCGCTTTTCATTTTCGTTTTTTGCTCCACCTCTCTTTTCGCGCAATACGATGCCGATCGTTATCCCGTTATTCCACGGCCTTATACACTTTTACCTTTCAACGGAGAATTTTCTTTGTCCAATTCAACCGTTATCGTTACCGACAATAAATTCTATCGCAACGAGATCGATGCTTTCCGCGATGAAGTAAAAAATATTTATGGCGTCGATCTGAAGTATTCGAATAAAAAAGTTTCTTCCGGTTTCATTTATATTTCCGAAGACAGCACCGACATTCCCGATGAAGGTTATGATCTTTTTATCAATCGTAATGAAATAAATATTTACGGCGGACATGCAGGAATTTTTTATGCGCTGCAGAGTTTGTTTCAATTGATCCTGAATCCGAATACTGATCTTGGCCCCGTTGGCTATCACATTCCATCGTGTTCCATCGTCGATCAACCGCGTTTCCCCTGGAGAGGAATGCATCTCGATGTGTCGCGGCATTTTTACGATAAAGAAAAAATAAAAGAATATTTACGCTGGATGGCCATGTACAAGCTGAATGTTTTTCACTGGCATCTCACCGACGACCAGGGCTGGAGAATTGAAATAAAAAAATATCCGGAACTTACTTCTGTTGGCGCGTGGAGAAGCGGAACACTCATTGGCCACGAAGGCGCGAACGACCCTCCACAGTACGACACCCTACACTACGGTGGATTTTACACGCAGGATGATATTCGGGAAATTGTAAAATATGCGCAGTCACTTCACATTACCATCGTTCCCGAAATTGAAATGCCCGGGCATTCGCTTGCGGCTCTTGCAGCATATCCTGAATTGAGTTGCACCGGCGGGCCCTTCGAAGTTTCAAAAACGTGGGGCGTGTTTGATGATGTGATGTGCCCGAATGAAAAAACATTTGAGTTCATTGATGAAGTGGTGAAGGAAGTGAGCGAATTATTTCCCGGGCAATACATTCACATTGGTGGCGATGAATGCCCGAAAGCAAGATGGAAAGCCGATCCGTATTGCCAGAAATTAATTGCAGATAATAAACTGAAAGATGAAAATGAATTGCAGAGCTGGTTCACGAAAAAAGTGGTTGCCATTCTTCAGAAGTATCACAAGAATGCAATTGGCTGGGATGAAATTCTCGAAGGCGGATTGGCCGATGGCGCCGCAGTAATGTCGTGGCGTGGTGAAGACGGAGGAATTGCTGCAGCAAAAGCAAAACATAATGTGGTGATGTCGCCCGGCGGATGGTGTTACTTCGATCATTATCAATCGCAGAATAACAATGAACCACTTGCGATCGGCGGGTATCTTCCGCTCGACAAAGTTTACAGTTACGATCCTGTTCCCGCTTCATTGAATGCAGATGAAAAAAAATACATCATGGGTGTGCAGGCAAATGTCTGGACGGAATACATAGGCACGTGGCCGTACGTGCAGTACATGGTGTTCCCGCGTATATGCGCACTCGCGGAAGTGGCGTGGACCATTCCCCAGGAAAAAAATTATTCTCATTTCGAAGAACGGGTCATTCAGCATTTTCATTTGCTCGACAAACTGAATATCAATTATGCAAAAAGTATTTTCGATCTACAGGCAAAGATCACTTCCAATTCATTCAGTGGAATTTCACTCGGGTTGAACACGAACAAAAAAAATGCGAAGATCATGTATTGGTTCAATGAAGGAGATTCTGCACGACATTACGTTTATGATTTTCCGATAACGATCAACAAACCACTGACCGTACACGCTGCACTTTTTATCGATGGAAAACAATTGGGGAATGAAAACACCTGGGTTTTCAATTACAATCTTGCAACAGGAAAACCAATTTCACTCCGCAAGCCGCCGAACAAAAGTTACAATACAGGCGGAGCATTTTCACTCATTGATGGAATAGAAGGACAAACGAATCCGTGGAGAGGAAATGAATGGCTGGGATTTTTAAAAGATACACTTGATCTCATCATTGATCTTGGAAAAACAGAAGATTCTATTTCGGAAATCGGTTTCGATTATCTTGTTGATCATGGAAGTTGGATCCATGCCCCGGTCAAATATCAAATTGAAATTTCTACAGACGGTAAAAATTATTCTCCAGCCAATCTTCCGTTATGGGGCCATCTTGAATCAGAAGGCGGAGATAAGCAGAATACACACGGATGGAGTAATGTAATAACGGTGGTTGACCCAAATGATAATAACGAGATGAATTACGCCAAGGCAAGATTCATTCACATTATCGTTTATCCTCAACTGAAAATTCCTCCCGGAAATCCCGGCGAAGGAATGGCAGCATGGTTATTCGTTTCAGAAATAGAAGTTCATTGAAAAAAATATTGGAAATAGCAGTCTTCAGCGTCGAAGGAGCAATGATCGCAGCAGATGCGGGCGCCGACCGCGTTGAACTCTGCAGCAGTTACCTCGAAGGCGGACTCACTCCATCTTTCGGAACCATCGCGCACGTGTGCAAGTTTGCAGGCGTGCCGGTACACGTGATGATACGCCCGCGCGGGGGAAATTTCATTTATTCCCCGATAGAAATTCAAACGATGTCGAATGATATTGCGCTTTGCAAAGAACTCGGTGCTTCAGGAGTTGTCTTCGGTTGCCTCATCGGAGAAAATAAAATTGCAGAAGAAAATATTCAGCGCTTGAAAGAAACTGCTTCCGCAATGGAAATAACATTTCACCGTGCGTTCGATCTCGCAGAAAATAAAAAAGAAGCGCTTGAAATTTTAATTCAATGCGGAATTCAGCGCGTACTCACTTCAGGCGGAAAAATAAATGCACTCGAAGGAGCGGGAATAATTGCAGAACTGAATTTATTTTCTGAAGAAAAAATAATTCTCATGCCGGGAGGTGGAATCAATGCAGAAAACGCAAGACAAATTGCAGAAGAAACAGGATGCAGCGAATTTCATTCTTCCGCAAAAGCAATTTCAAGTAATGGAATTCCGTTTGACTTTGGAAAAGATGTGTTGCCCGATAGAAATATCATTGCCGGATTAAAACGTGCGTTGGGATGAAACTGATTTCTTATTTGAACAGAGAGAGACGAAGTTCTCAGAAATTTTCTTTGCGCCTCAGCGCCTTAGCGGTTAATTTATTTTTTTTCTATTCTGCAACCATCTTCGCTCAATGCACCACCCAATCGCTCAACTCCAACTGGAAATTTTCCGAAGCACAAAAAAACAACTGGATGCCCGCGACAGTTCCCGGCACTGTTCACACCGATCTTCTTGCCAATGGAAAAATTCCCGATCCTTTCATCGGCGACAATGAAAATAAAGTGCAATGGGTGGAAACAAAAACATGGGAATACAAAACCGCTTTTGATTGCGATAAAGAATTGTGGAAACAGAAAAACAAAGAACTCGATTTCGAAGGGCTCGATACGTATGCTGATGTTTATCTTAACGATTCATTGCTCTTCACCGCCGAGGATATGTTTTTGTCCTATTCCAAAAATGTAAATCACATTTTGAAAAAGAAAAATAATATCCTGAAAATTATTTTTCATCCCGCTTCTGAACTCATCGCAAAAAACAAATCGCTTTCTGATGTTGATCATCTTCCAGGAGGCGACCGCGTGTACATACGAAAAGCACAGTACCAGTTTGGATGGGATTTCGGCCCACGATTAGTAACCTGCGGCATCTGGAAAAATGTGAAACTGCTTGGCTGGTCGCATAATTTTATCCGCGATGCAGATTTCTCCACTGACTGGATCGACGGCGATTCGGCGTCCATAAAATATTCTATTGTCCTCGAAAAATTCAGAAACAACAGATTCTCATTATCGATCGCAGATGATTCGACAACGTATGAAACCAATGAAATTATTGATGAACTGGTTTCCGGAAGAACCATCATTGAAGGCCATTTCACAATTCATCATCCGCGTTTGTGGTGGTGCAACGGAAAAGGAAAACCGAAAATGTATAAAATGAAGATCAAACTTACTTCGGGAAAACACGAAGATGAATACAATGAAACATTCGGCGTACGCACAATTGAACTTGTTACGAAGAATGAAAATTTCCAGGATGATTTCCGTTTTCTGCTCAATGGTGTTCCCATTTTCATCAAGGGAGCGAACTGGATCCCCTGCGATAATTTTATTCCACGCGTAACGAGAACAAAATATTCTTACCTGCTGAAAACCGCAAAAAATTCAAACATGAATATGCTGCGCGTTTGGGGCGGAGGAATTTATGAGCAGGATGTATTTTATGATCTGTGCGATTCACTGGGCATCATGGTGTGGCAGGATTTTCCATTTGCGTGCGGCATGTATCCGGGCTCACTTCACTTTTACAACGTAGTGAGAGATGAAGCGGCCGATAATATTTCGCGGCTCGCAAATCACCCTTGTCTTTCTTTGTGGTGCGGCAATAATGAAAACATGGAAGGGTGGATGAACTGGGACTGGCAAAAAGATTTTACTTCTGCGGAAAAAAAGACGATTGAAAAAAATTACAGGGAACTTTTCAATGACTCAATCGGTTTGCTTAAGGTGATGCTCGGCCGCGAGACCTCGGATAATTTTCCTTACCTCCCCGGTTCTCCTGAATTCGGCTGGGGACATGATGAAGCATACAAAAAAGGAGACGTGCATTACTGGGGCGTGTGGTGGGGAATGAAACCATTTTCCGCTTACGATTCGCACGTAGGAAGATTCATGACCGAATACGGATTCCAGGGAATGCCGGCACTTTCTACTTTCAAATTATTCAACGGCGGAAAAAACTATTTAGAAAATGAATTCGATACCTGCGCTCACCAGAAAAATGAAAAAGGCGCTGCAACTATCGATTGGTACATGCAGCTTGCTTATCCTGTTCCCAAAAATTTTGAAGATTATATTTATGTTTCGCAGGTCATGCAGGCCGATGCGATGACGCGTGCAATAAATGATCATCGTGCGGTCCTGCCTTATTGCATGGGAACTTTATTCTGGCAATACAATGATTGCTGGCCGGGAATCACGTGGTCTTCGATAGATTATTATGGGGAGAAAAAAATTATTGATTACAAGTTGAAAGAATTGTATGCGCCGGAAAGCGTGATCATCTGCAAAAAAGGAGATTCACTCTGCGTAAATATGGTGAGCGATGAGGAAGAAGATAAAGCAACCATGATCCGCTGCGAATGGAAATCGCTGGATGGAAAATTACTTGAGCAGCCGGAAGAGTGGCAGGAGGAATTCATTAACCACAGCAGCAAGCAGGTCAAGTATTATCCCATGAGTTATCTTACTGCTAAACTCGATCTGTCCAATGCTTATCTCGAGGTTACCTGCAGGAATAATACGGATACGATCTGTTCCGCAATTTATTTTGTTGCCGCAGACAAAAGCCTTCGCCTTGCAAAAGATCCGGGCCTGGCATGGGCGCTGAAAACAGAAAACGGAAAACAATATTTGGAATTCACTGCCAACTCCGTAGCTAAAAATGTTTATCTCACTTTTGATTCTTCTGCAATCGTGATTGACAATAATGGTTTTGATGTTTTGCCCGGAGAACCAAAGAGAGTGGAAATTCACACCACGTTTTCGGAGGAAGAATTGCGGAAGAGAATAAAAATTCAGATGATGAATAATTTAGGGAACTGAACTCTCTTGTTCAGCCCTGGTAATAATTAGTTTTTCTCCGGTTGTGAATGATAAGGAGATTTACCAAGACGATAACCGATATTTATTCCTGCTTGTACCATAGAGTAGTCAGTACTTTTTTCATCAGTAATATATTTTATTCCGAAAGTAACTGACGTGGAAAAACACATACGCTCGTTTATATTGATAAGAACCCCGTTTACAAGGCCAGATTCTAAGAAATACTCTTCGTAATTCACGTAATTCACAAAATAATAGTTGTAATTATAGTAACCTCCACCTGAATAAACCGCTTCGTGGTAAAGCACTCCTCCATACTGAACAGATAATCCGCAGTAATAATTGAATATCCTGTTCTGACCATAAGGATAAAAAAGAAAATTTAACCCGGTAGAAAAACTTTTATGCTTGTTATAATAAAGTTCATAATCTTTATTTTCTGGAATCTGCTGCGTAATCGTATATATACCACTCGAAAGCGGGATCATAACGGAGAACTTATCCCGAATGATATTGAATTCATAATTGAAAGTAATAATTCCGAGGGTCAGATCAAGCGCATTGAACGACGCATTATTCCGGTGTTTAATCCCGTTGAATTCCGTCGAATTTCCGATAGTAGCATTGTCGAGATTCTCTACATCTCCATTCCGGTAAATAATCCTCGATATCTCCGCTGTTTTAAGAATGAAAACCGGGCTATCGGGCATTCCCGTTCTGTAATATTTCACAGCGGTCTCGCTCACCTCAATAATATTTGCATTGATCCTATCTCCGTTTTTTTTCACGATCGTATCCTGCGCACACAATTTTGCCGCGACAAGCATCAGGAGAATTGATAATATTTTTTTCATGAGGAGGGTTTTTGATAAACAATTTCAGAATCTAATTTACAACTTTCCCCCCTAAATCAAAATTTCTGATCTCTTCTCCGGAAAGAAGAATCTTTTGCAAACCACTTTCCGGCATCAATGTACCAGATCACTTTTGCCGAGAAAGAATTATTCTGCGGCGAATTGAAAATATATTTTGAGTCCTCAATATAATTTGCCTTTAGTAAATTATCCTGTGTAAGTATCGCATTCTTCCACACCACGCTTACCTCGCTACCGGGAAGAAATTGCCACGTAAAGATCATGTCGATGTTGAATGCATTGAAACTTACATCGGAATTTCCATTGTAATAAGCGTCTTCCACTTTTCCCGCATCGTTCAGTAAAAAATAAGATTTGTAATCGGCCTGCGACCAATAATGACGCACACGCAAGGTCAGTCCCATTTTATTGGTGAAAATATAATTCAGCGTCACCGTGTTCGTTATCGTGTTCAGATCGCGCACACCGAAAAAAAGTGAATCGTTACGATAAGCCACGTAACCAACGTTGTCATGCTTCAGTTCCTGTTCCCACTTGTAAACAATGAATAATTTATCGTTCACTCTCCAGCGTGGCGCAAGATTGTAATTGAAGATCGTGCGATTCCGTTCTAAAAATATGCGGTAATTGATACCGCCATCAAGCGCAAATTTTTTCCGGTAATCGGAAGAGATAAATCCACCGAGCTGATAATTTTTCGGATAAATGAGATAACGTCCCGGCACACGCGTTTCAAAATAATCGTAGGAAATTATTGGATCAGCCAGCCAGTTCACACCGCATGTAAACCAATTCCGGAAAGTAAAAATGTGTTTTCCGGTTATAGTAAAAAAAGTATAATGGCGCGGAATGAATAGACTGCCGAGATCAAGATCCACATTATTCAGCATGAAAATAAAATGCCCGAATGGTTTGAAAATATTATACGACTGCGAAATTCCGTAATCAACCACGTTGTTACGATCAAGGTAACCCAGATCATTCGGATCGAATTTATCGGATACTACTTTGTAACGCGCCATTGCTGTATATTTTCCGGAAACTTTTCCGGCCGTGATGTTGTAACGATAACCGGTGCTGGCAGAATTTCCGGAAATAAAAATATTGCTCATGTCACCAAAACCTTCTATCGCATATTTATTTTTTTTGTCGCCCGCGCGGAACTGCACGCTGCTCACATCCGCATCGCGCGCGTTACCTTCGCGCAGCACGCCCGTGTTGAGAAAACCGATATAGGAATTGTTCTTCAGAATTTTATCAATGACCAGCACATTATAATTCGTGAGCGGATTCGTTTCAATTCTGCGTGAAGTATGTTCAAGAGTATCGGTCACGGTTGCGAACGAAGGTGCAGAGATCGCATTTAAAAATCCAACGCCGAGTTTCGATGGAGTGCGGCCGGAAATTTTCACCGCATTGTACAAGCGTGTATCGGAAGGATTATCGCTGATCACTTCATTCGAATCCAATTGAGAAGAAACAGAATTGTAATTCACCGGCTTCCCTCCTATTCTTCTCGAATAAAAAAGATCGTTCTTATTGAAGAGTTCTGTCCCTTCCGTAAAAAAATATCTGCGCTCATCGAATTTCACTTCCACCGGAGAAAGATTCAGCACAAGATTATCGCTCAGCGTTTGTCCGAAATCGGGAATGAGCGTCATGTCGAGCGTAAAACTTTCGTTAATCCCATATTTAATATCCATTCCTCCATTGGCAGAAAAACCGGTGCTCCCGTTATAATTTTCAACGTAACCCGAAACGTAAGGAAGCAAAGCAAGGCGAACGGGAGAAATAATATTTTCCAGCCCTTTCAAAACGCCGCACTGGTTGATAACGCCCAGCGTATTCGGATCGACACGATTCCAGTAAGAAATTTCACGATAACGCCGAATGACGCGTTCGAAATTCAATCCCCATTCCTGCACCTCCTTATTCGGAAAACGAATGGCCTGAAAAGGAATTTTCATTTCCACACACCATCCTTCTTTATTGATCACCGCTTTACTGTACCACACCGCATTCAAACTCAGATCTCCTTTATCAACGGTGTAACGCGCATCGGTTTGCACACCGGCAGCAGTCACACCGAAAAAAAATGCATTTCTTCCATCGTGGTAAGTGTCAAGAAAAATTGCAAACGCATCTGCATTATTCTGAAATTCATCCCGCGGCCCAAGCTGATGGAGAATACTGTCGGGCGAATGATCGTACATGCGCGCAAGCACATAAATTCCGTCATTGTTGTAAACGATCTTCACTTCTGTTTTTTCGCGCGAAGAAGTATCGGGGTGAGGTTGAAACTGAACAAAGTCAGCAGCGATCTCTGCATTTTTCCAGCAGGAATCATCCGGAACTCCGTCGATAACGGGAGCCGTTGTAACACGAAGTGCATTCATGCTCCGGCAAATATTTTCCTGCGCGTGCGCGAGTACGCTTATGCACAGAAAAATAATTATCGGAACAACTTTTTTCATTGGAAAAATAACTGACAAAGGTAACATGTGCGCCGGCATTGTTGTTATTTCTGAAAATTATTGTGCATCAATTCGGCAGCTATTTTTCACCATGCTCAAATGGAAATAAGACCGGTCATCCTCAAAAAAGGGGAAGTCATTGGCCAATTGTCATTAGAGGTTTGATAAAATATTATCACAAATGACCATTGCCAAATGGCCCCTGACCATTGACCCCGCATAAACGGCCAATTACTGTTTTCTTTAAAATTATTTTTCAGGATCAGAACATCGGCTGTTTATTTGCATTACCGAAACAGTAACAGTAGTTTTCTAACTTTGTTCCGGATCAAACTCCTACTTATGAAATTCATTTTTCTTTTTTCATTTTCGTTCTGCCTCTTCACTGTTCATGCACAGGAATACATGGATAAGAAAAACGGAAGAGTGAATATTTATTATGGCAACAGCAAGAATGTGAGAGAAACCGGCGATGTGAAAGAACATTACCGCGACGGGGAATGGAATTGTTACTCCACGAGCGAATCTTTACTGCTAACAGAAAATTTCTCAGCAGGAATTCTGAACGGTGCCTACGTGGAATATTACAACGACACGAAGCAGGTGAAAACAACCGGAACGTACGCGAATGGAAAAATGACCGGTGAATGGATCGGTTATTATGATGACGGGAAGAAACAGAGCATTGCACATTACGATGCGAATGGAAAACCAGTTGGTGTGGAAGAAGAATTTTTCGAGAACGAAAGAATACAATCTTACATCCTCGTGAGAAGTGACGGAACTGATGTGCGGACTTACTATACAAAAGACGGCAACGTTTGTTCGGTGACGAATTACAAGAATGGGATGAAAGACGGAGAAGAAAAAATTTATGACACGGGAGATATTCAGAATCTCAATGACACCGCGGCGTCTTCTGATGCTTTTTATTCTGCAGGAAAACTGAACGGGAAGAAAACGGAATACCTGCACGGGAAAAAAATAGCAGAACAAAATTTCAAGAACGGGAAGAATGACGGAGCTCTTGCCCGGTGGGACGTAGACGGGAATTTGCTTTACACCGAGAATTATTCGAATGGCTTGCTCGACGGAACGACGACTTATTACAACGGAAAAAATATCTCTGCAGTGATCAATTATTCCGCCGGGCACAAGAATGGAAAAGAAGAACATTTTTATCCGTCGAAAAGCAGATCGTGGTGGACGTATGGAATTCTTGATTCGAGTTACGCTTATTACCCGGATGGAAAACTGAAAGAGAAATGTGCGCGTTCATCCACCAACACACAACTACTACTTTGCATGCAGAAAGATTCTGTGGGGCACATTATTCATAAATGGAATACCGACCGCAGTGACCGGAAAGAAGGAGAAGAAATTTTTTATTACCCGAATGGAAAAATGAAAAGTGATATTGATTACGTGGATGGCGTAGCGATGGGAACTTTTACCATTTACAATAAATCCGGAATAAAAGTGCTGCAGGCAACTTGCAATGGAAACAATCCGTCTTCAGCATTTGTTGTGCTGAGTGATGCCGGCACGAAAATAGATCCGGCTAACGCTGCATACATTGACCAGGTAAAAAAATATCTGCCGCTGAATTTCAATCTCTGTCACTCGAACGCAACTAACAGCTACGGAATTATTTTTACTTCCACTCCGCAAAAAGATTTTACGATAAAAGAACTTGATGATGTGACCCGTACAGCAGAAATATCCGATGGTAATGTTGATGTCCCGGTAGAGACAATAAATAACCAGGAAGAAATTTTCTCATTCGCAGAACAGATGCCAGAATTTCCCGGCGGAGAGGATTCATTGCAGCACTATCTCTCAAGGACCGTCAAGTATCCCGAAATAGAAAAAGAAAGCGGAAAAATGGGAACTGTTTACGTTGGATTTGTGATCGAAAAAGACGGAAGTGTTTCGAATGTAGCTATCAAAAAAAGCAGCGGCACTTCCGGGTTCGACAAAGAAGCGATGCGCGTATTTTCATTGATGCCAAAATGGGAGCCGGGAAAAATGAACGGAAGAGCGGTGCGGGTTCAAATGATACAACCGCTGAGATTCGTGATGCAGTGATTGAGCCAGGAGAGAATATTGTGGTTGTGATATAATACAACTACAAAATTTATGTCCGAAAAAACATCACGCGCCTGCCGTTCCGAAACGGAATCCGAGTTGCGGCCTTCCGCCTCCATCGTCTTTCAATTCAAATTCTTTCACATCGTCTATCGTGAGCGTACCGAGCGTAACGGGCGTGCGCGCACTCGCATCCATGGAAGCCATTCTCAAATGCTGATTCTTCACCGCCTCGCCTATCACCTGGCGAATGGTGCGTGCATTGCCGAAAAATTTATCGCGTTTGGTATAGAGCAATTCGAAATATTTTTTCAGATGATCGTCCGCTTCGGGAGTGGCCTGCAGTTTTTCCTGTGCCAATAAAGATTTCGAGATCACATACAATTCTTCGGGCGAATAATCCTTGAATTCGTAAGTGCGATCGAAGCGCGATCTCAAACCGGGATTCGTTTCCATGAATTTGTACATGTTCTCCGGGTAACCGGCAACGATCACTGCAAATTGTCCGCGCTGATCTTCCATTCTTTTTAAAACAACTTCCACTGCTTCTTTTCCGAAATCTCCCGATCCGCCTTCGCCCAATGCATACGCTTCGTCAATGAAAAGCACACCGCCGATTGCAGCATCCACACGTTCCTGCGTTTTGATCGCCGTTTGCCCGATGTAGCCGGCAACCAATCCCTGGCGATCTGTTTCCACGAGATGTCCTTTCTCAAGAAGTCCGAGTCCTTTATAAAGTTTTGCAATGATGCGTGCGAGTGTAGTTTTTCCTGTTCCCGGATTTCCGGTGAAAACTGCGTGCAGTGAAAAACGATTCATCACATCTTTTCCGGTCTCGCGGTAAAAACGAACGAGTTTCACCAGTTCATTTATTTCCGTTTTTATATTTTCCATTCCCACGAGTGCATTCAATTCCTCAAGTGACTCACGCAATAATTTTTCATTGATGCCGATATCGGCGCGCTTGCGTGTGCGCCCGCCGAAAGCTTTTTCCACATCGGAAAGTTCGATCATGGATAATTGTTCTTTGCTCAATTGAGAAAGATCGCCGGCCTGCATCAATCGCAAACCCATATCCATTTTCGATTCTTCGATAACGCCGATCGCCATTCTCGCATTTCCGAAAGCGTTGTCGCGCGTGCGGTACAATTCCACGAATTGTTCTTCGAGAAATTTTTTCGCTTCATCAGTAAGAGTAACTCCTTTTTTTTCTGCCGACTGCAATGCGATCTCGATCAATTCTTCCGGTAGGTAATCTTCGAAATTATAGTAATGAGAAAAGCGAGATTTCAAACCCGGATTAGAATCGATGAACACATCCATTTCTTTCGGGTAGCCGGCCGCCATGATGGCGATGTCTCCTTTTCCATCCGACATTTCTTTCAAGAGAATTTCAATTACTTCTTTTCCGAAATCTTTTGCATCATCGCCCTGGCGCGCGAGTGAGTACGCTTCATCAATAAAAAGAATTCCTCCTCTCGCCTGCTCTATTGCTTTACGCACTTTAGGGGCGGTTTGCCCGATGTATTCACCCACGAGATCGGCGCGATCCACTTCCTGCACATGGCCTTTAGTGAGCAATCCCATTTTCTTATAAATTTTTCCGAGCATGTTCACCACTGTTGTTTTTCCCGTACCGGGATTCCCGGTAAAAACAGAATGCAAACTTAATTTTCCGCTTTCTTCAAAACCTTTTTCCTGGCGGAGTTTGATGAAGTTGAGATAACTGATGTGATCGCGAATTGCTTTTTTCACTTCGGTCAAACCGGTGAGTGAATCCAGTTTCGCAAGCAGTTGTTCCATGGATTCATCTTCCACTTTCTGCTCGCTTGTTTTATTCTGCGTGTTCTGTTCGCCTGCTGCAACTTCGAGACGCGTTCCACCGAGAATGAGTTGCGGAATTCCTTCTTCATCTGCATCACCGCATTCGAAACTCACCATAGCGATGAGCGTATCCATGAACACAACTTCTACTTCATACTTATCGTCTTTCCATTCTCCTGGTTTCTCGTGTCCCCATCCTACATTGATGTTATATGTGTAATCGAGTTTGGCGGCTTCAATTTTTCCTTCGCTCATCACCTGCCCTTTCAACTGGTACGCATCATCGAGAAAATTGAAGAATATCTCGTACTGCCAGTCCACATTCACTTTATTTTTCATTTTAAATTCAACCCACACATTCGGAGTGGTGTTGCGATTTATTTTTACCAGGTATTTCCTGTCCTTGATCTCCCACGCGTTCTTGTCGCCGGTATATAATTTTATATACTCGACATCGAAGTATGGGTTGTTTCCCAACACAACCTTTGCCACATCATTGATCACAAACTTTGCAGCGCCCACTAATTCGTTTTCGATGTATGCTTCCCACACAAATTCGCCTTTTCTCCAGTATGCGCCTTCTGTTGCATTGCCCCAGCCATCGCGCATGTACACGATGTTCTCATCTTTTTTCACATCACGTTTCGTATCGAGCGAACAGAGTTCTTTTTTTTGTCCGCCTGTCACATCGAAACATTTAAGAACGACCGTGCAGCTCCAGTCCTCTTCATCGAATAATTTATTGTAGAACGAGAGTTCACAGCGCACGTAAGTAGTTTCCGCTTTATCGAATATCCGACGGTACTTTTTCGTGGAATTCGCCATCCATTCATCGGAGGAGAAAGTGCGGAGGTCTTTGAATTTATATTGCTTCACGTGGGAAAATATTTCTTATTGATTTGGGGAGATGAATTTAGTAAAAGCGCGGCGCAGAAAAAAACTATTCTTTAGTAAGAGGCTGTTTAAATTTCATCCTTCTGTTTTGTTATCCGCCATTTTTATTCATCCTTCGTTGCATTTCTTGGCCGTAGTCGCTCCACTATGGCCTGCAAAATGCGTCTCGGCTGAACAAAAATGGCATCATAACAATTCCAAAAAATGAATTTTAAACAGCCTCTAAATCGCTGCTGCATGCCTTACACCCTCATCAGCAAGTGCAACTACAGGGCATTCGCCGGTTGACCAGATGAAAATTTCACCTTCGTGCGAAAAATTCTTTCCCGGCGCTCCGAAATCATAAATGGAAAGCGCTTGTTTTCTTTTGGTTTCACTTTCTTTTCTCACTTCCACATAATTTCTCCGGGCGAGATCATCTACAGCATCATATAATCTTTCTGCCAGCAGGGAAAAATTGGTTCCCGGAGTTTGATGATTATTGACCATTGCCGTAAAAAGCCGGTCGACGCGCAACACTCCTCCGCCTTCATTCTTCAACCAGAGAAGAATTTGTTTCTGGAGTGTGGTGAGTCGGTGCTTTTCGGTGTGATGGGCCTTCATTTTATTTTAAAATCAATTCTCATTTCAGATTTCTGCGTTGAATGCGTTGCAATTCATCAACATCAATCTTATCCACATTTCTTCCCGCGGTCCTTTTTGAAATAATAAGATCGTTCAGGTGAATGAATGGAGTTTTTATTTCATAATTCCTGTTATCGGAACGCCGGTACATCCGTCGGGAAACTGAATATTCAGCGCCATGCAAACAGTAGGCGCTACATCGGTAATGTTATGCGCATCATCCGAATTTCCGTTCTTCACTTTCCATCCCCACCAGAAAAGCGGCACATGCGTGTCATAACTCCAGGGCGCGCCATGTGTAGTACCCGTATGTTTCGGCCATTCACCAAACCATCCGGGTTGTAATATAACACAAACATCGCCCGAACGCTGTGCATTAAATCCATTCTGAATTAATTTCTTCGGAACATCGGTGTACTGCTCCGAAATCAGATCTGTTCTCGTCATCGTGGACTGCACACCTTTGAATCCCATCAGGAAATCGGCGACGAATCTTTCCACTGCGGTATGATCCAGTTTTTTTGCGTCCATTGTTTTGCGATCGAGAAATACCTGCTCATTGCCGAATGAAAGTACCAATGAATCGCCGTAAACATTTCTTAACGTTTTCTTCAATGAATCGACCGCTTTGCTGTCGTTGAAATATCCCGCAGGAATATTATTATCCTTCAGGTATTGCGGCGTTTCCACTGCGCCATGATCGGCGGTGAGAAAAACAAGTGCATTATTTTTTCCGATATAAGAATCGATGAAATGAAAAAGATCGGCAAGCTCTTTGTCGAGGCGAATGTAACAGTCTTCGATCTCCATGCTCTGCGGGCCGTACATGTGGCCGATGTAATCGGTGGAAGAAAAACTCACGCAGAGAAAATCAGTGACATTTCCTTTGCCGAGTTGTTCACCGGTGAGCGTAGCTTCGGCAAAATCTTCTGTCAATGAATTTCCGAATGGCGTGGTGCGAATGAGCCCCAGCCCTCCGTTGGCCGCCTGAAGAGAGGCGAGATCATGCGGAAAAACAGGTTTTGTTTCACCGGAAAAAAGCCCTTCGTATTTATTGTCGTCGGGAAGACTTTCTTTGTATTGATCGGCAGGAAGAATGGTGGTCCAGGATTGTGAAAGATATTTTTGAGGCAATTTTTTTGTGTTGAACGTATCAACCCACGAAGGCAGTTCATTCATGTAATAAGTACTGGTGATCCATTTGCCGGACACGCCGTCGTACCAATAAGCAGCATTTGCTGTGTGACCTGCCGGAAGTATTGCACCACGGTCTTTCAAAGCAATGCCGATCACTTTCGATTGTTTGTTATTGGAAAGACGAAGCTGATCTCCAATGGTGGTTACCAGTAAACGATGAGGTGAACTTTCTCCTTCCGGCGATTCTGCTCCTACGCTTTTTACATTGTGATCTTCCACGCAATAAACTTCTTTCCCCGATTCACGATCGTACCAGGAATTAGAAATAATTCCGCTGATGGATGGAGTTGTTCCGGAATAAACAGAAGAATGCCCGGGCCCGGTGAAGGTGGGAACATAATTATAATTTACATCGCGGCAATTATATCCTTCATTCACGAGACGCTTGAATCCGTCATTACCGTATTTATCCCAGAAGCGATACACATAATCGAAACGCATCTGGTCAATGATAATTCCAACAACGAGTTTTGGTTTTGCCGGAATAATATTCACAGCGGGTTTCTTCGGGCCATTCTGCGATAAAAGAAAAGCGGTGAGTGAAAGCGTGAAAATAAAAGTGATGGCGTATTTCATTTTGATTTTTCTTTGGAAAAATTGCCGGTGAAAATTCTATGGAATTAATTTTTTGTCTTCGGGCAGCAGATAGTATAAAACAAGCAGGCACATCACAACACTCACGATAACATTTAAAACTCCCAATAGAAAATAACCATCACGCATGAGCCGGATCGTTTCTGCACTGAACGTGGAAAAAGTACTGAAGCCGCCGCAGAAACCCACGACGATAAAAGCGAAAATATTCGAATCCTTCAGTTTTTCTGAAAAGAGGGCGAGAGCAATTCCCATTACAAGGCAACTCAGCACATTCGCAAGCAAGGTAGCCAATGGAAATTTTCCTTCGGTAAATACCCTTGTCCCGAGTGAAACACCGAAACGTGCAAGACTGCCGATTCCACCACCGAGAAAGATCAATGCTATGGTTTGAAACATCGTGTAAAGATAGACTTGAGACGTGAGACTTGAGATGTGAGGGTCAAAAAAATAATGAGATTGAATTTAGAAGCTATCGCAAAACAGGAACTAATTTTTTGTAGAACACAAAAAATATTATTCCACAGGAAATTCCAACAAACATTCCGCAGAGCACATCAAATGGAAAATGAACGCCCAGATAAATTCTGCTCCAGCAAATGAGCAGCGCCCATGGAAAAAGAAGAAGCCACCATTTACGATTGCGCGCCGGTGCGAATCCCGAAAAATTTCCCGAGAGCAGAAAAAGAAAAACGGCAATGGCGGCGCTGTTCGCAGCATGTCCCGACACAAAACCATATTCACCCCCGCACCCGAGCGGCGTGTAGATCTGCTCATGCGCGAACGCAGGATCGGCGCACGGACGCGCGCGCTTCACATGATCCTTTAGAAAATTTGCGGTCTGGTCGCTTGCAAGAACCAGCAATGTGATCGTGGCCGCAATCAGGAGCATTTGTTTCCCGAAACGTTTCCACAGAATGAAAAACAGGATCGCATACAACGGGATCCATATCCACCGGTTCGACACCCACGGCATGAGCCAGTCAAGAATTCCGCAGCGAAAATGATGAATGGCCAGGAAAAGATGATGATCGAAGTTGTTAAGTGAGGATAACACGTTACGAATGTACTGAGTATTGAGTATTGGTAATGAGTAGTTACTACTTTTGAAAACTAATCTCCTTCTAAAACCAAATCTTACTCATTACTCAATGGCATTCTGGTCTGATCTCGGCAAAGGAATTTCTTCGCATTTCGAAGCGGTGATTTTCATTGCTAAAAACAAGTTGTGGGGATATTTTCTTTATCCGGTTTTTCTGATCGTGTTGCTTCATCTTGCAGGTGCATGGTCCATCTATTCATTCAGTGAAATGCTCGTAAACAAAGTGGGTGATTATCTCACGCCCGAACTTAATACCGGTTATGCCTGGGTGGATGTGGTGCTGTTGTTGCTGATAAAATTATTCCGTTTCGTTGCCGGATTTGTACTTCATCTTTACCTGCTCGCTTTTTTTCTGAAAATATTACGCTACCTCGTTCTCCTTTTTTGTTCTCCGATGATGGCGTTGCTTTCCGCAAAAGTGGAAGAATTGAAAAACGGAAATAAATACCCGTTCGCATTCGGACAATTCATGAAAGATATTTTCCGTGGAATGATGGTGGTACTGCGGAATATTTTTCTTGAATTGTTATTGATGCTGCTCGCTTTGATCATTGGCTGGATCCCGGTCATCGGCTGGCTCACCGTTCCTTTCATTTATATTATCAGTTGGTATTTTCTTGGATTCAATATGATGGATTATACGTGTGAAAGAAAAAGAATGTCGGTGTCGCAGAGTGCATCTTTCATTCGCAAACGAAAAGGAATTGCAATCGGAAATGGTTTGATCTTTGCCTTGATGCTTGATATTCCCTACGCAGGAATTGTGATTGCACCGGTAATCGCATCTGCAGCTGCTACGCTGGCAACGGTCGAAGCAATGGATCAGAAAAAATAATGGTGACTCTTCTTCCAGTAACTTTGTCTTTCAATTTTAGAACTTAGAACTTTGAACTTAGAAATCAGAACTTAGAACTAAATGGTCCGCATTTCCGCTGTTTCTTATCTCAACACAAAACCATTTCTGCACGGACTGAAACTTGCGGCTTTGAAAAATGTTGAACTCAGCGTTGACATTCCTTCCGAATGTGCGAGAAAACTCCTCGAAGGAGAAGTAGATCTCGGATTGATACCCGTCGCAGTAATTCCGTCAATGAAAGAGGCGCACCTCATTCCCGGTTTCTGCATTGCCGGCGACGGTGAAGTGGATTCTGTGAAATTGTACAGTGATGTTCCGCTTGAAAAAATAAAAACAGTGCTGCTCGATTACCAGAGTAAAACTTCGGTATTGCTTACAAAAATTCTTGCCGGCGAATTCTGGAAGATAAACCCCGAATGGAAAAATGCACAGTCCGGTTATGAAAAACAGATCGCGGGCACGCAGGCGGGTGTAGTGATCGGTGACCGGACTTTTGAAATGAATGGAAAATATCAGCATGAATATGACCTTTCTGCCCAATGGAAAAAAATGACCGGGCTTCCATTCGTGTTTGCGTGCTGGGTGAGCAATAAAATATTGCCCGAAGAATTCATTCTTCAACTTTCTTCTGCCTTTGAACGCGGATTGAATGATATGGGCACAGTAATTGAAAGTGAAAAAAAGAATTTCCCCTTCTTTGATGTGGAAAAATACCTCGGGTCGACCCTAAGATTAAGAATGGATGAACGCGCATTTTCCGGCATGCAGCTTTTTCTCGAAAAAGTAAGCAACCATCGCCCATAATTGCGGTTCCCGTCAGTTCATTATATTTGTTATCCTATCTGAAAAATCCATATGAAACGAGCAATCTCCCTTGCAGGCCTCCTGTTTTTTTTTCTCACCAACAACTTATTTTCACAAAGCATCGTTGACAAAAGCGGCGATGAATTGAAACTCTTCAATGCGCAGCAGGCATTCAACGGCGGCGATTATGTGAAAGC
This sequence comes from Bacteroidota bacterium, assembly GCA_016194975.1. Taxonomy (NCBI): domain Bacteria; kingdom Pseudomonadati; phylum Bacteroidota; species Bacteroidota bacterium. Next base: position 98,638 of record JACQAM010000012.1, on the reverse strand, counting down.
GGTGAATCTTTACAAAGAGGTGCTGGCAAATAAACCGAATGATGCAGTGATCATCACACACATCGGCGAATGTTATTTCAATATGCAGGAACCCGACAAAGCGATGGAGCAATTCACGCAGGCAAAAGCCATCAATGAAAATGCAACGCCCCAACTTCGTTTTCTCATTGGAAGATGTTACCAGCAGAAAGGAAAACTCGATGATGCGATGACGGAATATTCTGCAGCCAGAATCGTGAACACTGCTGATCCTGTGATGTCGAAAGAAGTGGAATATTATTTTGCGCAATGCCAGACCGCAAAAGCATTTATGGCTTCTCCAAAACCTGTTACCGTTACCAATCTCGGCGCAGCGGTAAATAGCCCTTATGACGACAAGCGTCCTTCCATTACTTCCGATATGAAAACGATGATCTTCACTTCGCGCAGGCCCGATGGAAAAAATGCGAACCAGGATAATGAAGGCGATGGAGGATATTTCGAAGACATTTATTATTCTTCCTGGGATTCTGTGAAAGGAACATGGGGGGAAGCAGATCTTGTTCGCGGTGCTGTGAATACAGAAGGACACGATGCTAATTGTTCGATTTCTCCCGATGGAAAACAAATGTTCATTTATGAGAACAACGCACAGGAAGGCGGTACAGGCGCTGGTGATATTTATGTTTCAAAAAAATCTTCTTCCGGAAAATGGGGCACACCGAAAAATATGGGCAAAGGGATTAACACGAGTTATTTTGAAGATGGCGCCGCACTTTCTCCCGATGGAAATACACTTTATTTCATGAGTGAACGCGGACTCGATCTTCCGTGGAAAGGACAAAAAGGGTACGGCCATTCTGATATCTGGATGTGTACGAAAAAAGATAAAACAACTTGGAATGATCCGGTAAATCTGGGGCCGGTCATCAATACAGAATATGATGAAGGCGGAATTTTTCCGGCGCCCGATGGAAAAACTCTCTACTTCTGTTCGAGCGGACACAACAGTATGGGTGGTTATGATATTTTCATGACGCGAAATGAAAACGGAACGTGGACAGAACCGGTGAATCTCGGTTACCCGATCAACACGGTTGGTAATGAAAGAATGTTCCTGCTTTCTTCCGATGGAAAAACAGCTTACATAGACAGCGATCGCGATGGCGGGCTCGGTGAAAGAGATATCTGGATGGTGGATATGACAAACTTACTACCGAAACCACACACGGGCCCATACATGTCGCTGCTTACAGGATCACTCTTCAATGCTGATGGAAAACCAGTTTCTGCTACGCTCGATATTTACGATGCAAGCGGAACTAAAGTGACGAGTGTTACTTCCAGCGATCAGGGAAATTACCAGGTTTCACTCGAGGGAGATAAAACTTACGAGATCAGGATAGAAGCACCGGGAATGAAACCCATCAAGGAAAGTGTTCTGTTGCCGGCTGATAAATCGGGTTCCACTTTTGAACTGGTGAAACATTTCATTCTTTACAAGCAATAATATTTTAGAAAAAATCAATGGGGAGAACTGCTGCAAGGCGGTTCTTTTTTTGAATTTAATTTTTTGTGAATGAAATTTTTTGTGAAATATTTTTTCTTATTCATAGTCACAGCACTCTTTTATTCCTGTTACTCTTTGCCATTGGTAAAATTGCGGCGGTCAAAAACTGAAACGTATGACAGTGTTTTTTATCAGAGGGAAGTTTATTTCAGTTATTTCAATTTCAGCATTAGCCGTTATGGTGTACTCGGGAGATGCAGCAAGCATTTGGTTTATGATTCAGCGGGAAAAATTGTTTCGAAAAAGATTTACCGGAGTTCGAATTGTGTGAGTGATGGTGTTTCTACCGATCGGACAAAAACAATTTATTTCGGAAACGGGAAGAAAAAAACAAAAATTGAGCGGGACAAAACAAGGGATCTCGGATGGGGAGGAACAAAAAAAAGAATAGAGAAAATAATTTCTTACGATTCCGCAGGGAAAAAGATCGTGCAGAAGAAAAACTGGAATAAACCGAAAACGAGGAAGAGCGATAAGGCGACGGAGAAAGTTACTTTTTAATTATTGATTTTTCATTTTGGATTTGAAAGGTTTCCCATTGGGAATTTGAAGAGCCGGACAGAAATTTTTTAGCCCGGATGTGACGCTTTTACCCCGGCCGCTTGTCAGTCCGAGCGCGAGTCGAGGACAAGAGCGGGCGTGTAATGCGCCACAGCCGGACAGGAGAAAATTAAATGAGCGGAAGTTGCGCTCCTGAAAAATCAATAATCCAAAATGTAAAGTGTAAAACCCTACAATTCTTTCTTGATCTCCAATAAAAAACTCTTCACTTCCTCAAGTGATTTCACCATTTCCACGGCATTGAACGTTTCATCTTTGCCTCCTTTGAGTTTTTCATTCGCGCCCTGCAGCGTATAGCCGCGTTCTTTCACGAGATGATAAATAGCGCGCAGATTTTCAAGATCGGTTTTCGTGAACATGCGGTCTCCCTTTGTATTTTTCTTCGGGCGAATGAGATCGAATTCTTTTTCCCAGAAACGGATGAGTGACGCATTCACGTTGAACATCTTCGAAACTTCGCCGATGCTGTAGTATAATTTTTCTATGTCGCGTTCACGGTAGGGCATTGTAGTCAGGAGTGAGGAGAGCGGAGTTTAGAGAATTTTTTTTCTGAATTTGCTAAGTGAAGATAGGAAAGCAACTGCAAAAGACAAGTCTGCATACCCAAATACCAATGACACATTACCCAAAACTCATAACTCACAACCAATTTTATGAACTTTTACCATATTTCATTCACATTTTACCTCTGTCAACGCCTGCTTTTAATACCTTCGCGCCTTCAATGAGAATCCTCGCTGCACTCTTCATTTTTCTGTTCTCCTTCATTGCGGGAACAAAAAAATCTGTTGCGTACGTTCACTCTCCTGTGAATGATACAGCCGGTGTTACAGATTCTACTGCAAGAAATCTCGCCTGCAAAATGGAAGATGATTCCATGAACCGCCTCGTACTCGTGGACAGCGTGATCGCTTATTCGAAAAATTTTGTCGGCTATCATTACAAATACGGAAGCAACGGACAAAATAAATCTTTCGACTGCTCTCATTTTGTTTCTTATTGCTATAAAAAATACGGCGTGAATATTCCCTGCTCTTCTGCAGGATTGAGCACACTCGGAAAAAAGATCAACATTGCTGATGTGCGTCCCGGCGATCTGATGTTTTTCAAAGGAAGAAATTCAAAGAATCCGAAAGTAGGCCACGTTTCACTTGTGATTGAAAATAATGACGGACACATTAAACTTATTCATGCTACTGACCGCGGTGTGGTGATTGATGAATATGACAAGATGAAATATTACAGGGATAGATTTATCATGGCGAGGCGGCTCGACTTCTGATTTGAAATTCGAGATTTGAAATTTTTTGGTTGGAAGGCAGCAGAAGTGACAAACCCATTGAAATGTTCAATGAATTAAGCCCTGCATATAGGCAACAAATAAAATCCATACAAATTCAAGATAGGACAGTAAAGTGGAATTCTACAGGGCGGAACAGATCTGCGATGTACCGGAAATTATTTTCAACACGGAAAGAATTCTTGAAGAATGCAATGTGGAATTTGAGTATGGGAAATTCGTAAACAAGAATCTAAAACATTTCACAGGCACACACGATGGCGATATGGAATTGCTGCGGAGCGAATGCAGAAAAAATCTTTCGTATCGCTATTCCGGTATTTCTGAAACAGTAATGCACCGGATGGAAAAAGAGTTGCCGGTAATGGATCGCGAAATGTGAATGCGGTGTACTCTATTTTCCTTCATTAAGGGCATCTCTAAAAACACAGAAATGCAAGGCGGGCAAGCCCGAAAAACCGGAATTTACTATTCGTAAATGAGGATTTTGAGGACGTAGCCCAACGCAGCAGTTCGAAGTTATTAGAGATGCCCTTAACTTTGTGCATGCTCGGACTCCGGCTTCCAACCGATCCCCACTGGGTGAATATTGTAGAAAGCAACATCGGTGAGATTCTTACGGATCATGCTTACTGCGAACAGAAAGCAGCTTCGAATGCGATCTCACTCATCGTACATTACCCGGTGTATCCCGATCTCGTTGCAGAAATGGTAAAAATTGCACGCGAAGAACTCGAACATTTTTCGCAAGTACATGCGCTCATACTCGCGCGCGGGGAAAAACTCGGGAACGAACGCAAAGATGATTATGTGAATGAACTTCTGAAATTCACAAAAGTTGCCGGCCGTTCTTACCACGAAATTCTCGTCGATAAATTACTTTTCTCCGCAATGATCGAAGCCAGGAGCTGTGAACGGTTTCGTGTACTTTCCGAAAATATAAAAGACAAAACACTCGCAAAATTTTATTACGATCTCATGGTGAGCGAAGCCGGGCATTACACTACGTTCATTTCATTTGCAAAAAAATACGGCGACGGAGTGGACGTTGATAAACGCTGGAAAGAATTTCTTGACTACGAAGCAAAAGTTATTGCCAGTTATGGAAAATCGGAACGCATTCACGGTTAATGAATAATGTGATAATGCATAATTAATAATGTGCTAATGAATAATTGAGTGGCAGTATAGATTAAGATTTCCTGCTGGTAAAAAAACTGTCACCTTTTCAGAAGTAATTCACTCATTATGCATTATTCATTATGCATTATTCATTATGCATTATTCATTATGCATTATTCATTAGCACATTATTAATTAGTAAAATGGGAGTCATCCGCACTTTATTAGCTCTTGCTGTTGTTTTGTATCATTCTTACGGGATCGGTAAGCATGATAATTACATGACCGGTGGAATGGTTTCGGTGGAAACATTCTACATCATCTCCGGATTTTACATGGCGATGATCCTGAATGAAAAATACCGGACAGGGTCATACCGTCTTTTCATCACGAATCGTTTTCTCCGGATCTTTCCATTGTACTGGGCCTGTTTGCTGCTGGTGCTCGCCGTTTGCATTCTCGGAAAAATATTTTACAACGATTCTTTTTACCTGTGGTACTGGACTTCGCAATGGAGCCATCTTGCATGGAGCTCCATCATCCTCATGATCCTCGCAAATATTTTTCTCTTCGGCAGCGATTGGCTGTTATTTACCGGCGTAAAAAAGGAAACCGGGACACTCGCATTCACAACAACGCCCTACAATTCGAATCCGTTGTCGGGGCAATATCTTCTGATACCGCAGATATGGTCGGTAGGAATTGAATTTTCTTTTTATTTATTTGCACCGTTTCTCGTGCGTACAAAATGGTTCTTGCAATTTTTACTGGTGTTGGCTGCTCTTACACTGCGCTATTTTCTTTATGCAAAGAATCTCAATTATGATCCGTGGACGTATCGCTTTTTCCCGAATGAGATCGCTTTTTTTCTGGCAGGTAGTCTTGCATACAAAGCAAGCGTTTTGCTGAAAGAAAAAAAAATCAGTTCCGGCATCGGGTTCGCCGGCTGGCTCATTATTTTATTCTGCATCATTTATTACCCGCATTTCAGTTTCATCCCGCTTGAAAAACGCTGCTGGTATTTTTATTCGCTCTTCCTTATTTTGCTTCCGTTCATTTTTATTTATTCAAAAAGTTTTAGCATCGATCGTTTCATTGGTGAACTTTCTTTTCCAATCTATGTTTGTCATCATGTCATCATGTTCATGTGGAGAAGATATTTTTTTACGCCCGAACATTCCGCGCAAATGAACTGGTTTGGCATAGTAACTGCATTGTGTTCTATAGCGGCCGCCGTGCTGCTGTATTTCGGTGTAGTAAGGCCGGTTGAAAAAGTAAGGGCTCGCAGGGCGGCAAAAGCACAATTAATGTAATTTCGTTCTGAAAAAATAAACTCAAAAAAAAATAATATGACACGCGCTCTCGTAATTTTCATCATGATGATCGGAATGAATTCCGTCTCTTATGTGCAGGACGATATCACCGGGATGTGGTACAACCAGGAGAAAGATGCCAAGATTAAAATCTATGCAGCTAGCGGAAAATATTTCGGCTCCATTCAATGGCTCAAAACGCCGATCGATCCTGAAACAGGAAAACCGAAATTAGATAAACACAATCCTGATGACGCTTTGAAAACGCGTCCTGTAATGGGGCTGTTGATCCTGAAATATCTTACCTGGGATGCCGATGACCAGAACTGGAGCGGTGGAATTGTTTACGATCCGAAATCAGGAAATAATTATTCGCTTACGTGCACGCTGCAGGATAAAAATACAATGGAACTGCGCGGTTATCTCGGATTCTCTCTCTTCGGAAGAACGGACATCTGGACACGTGATACGGAAACTCAGTGACCACGCACATGCCACTGCGCGGGGTATGGATTACGGATCAACACGGATATACTGATCACAGATCTTTTACTGTCGCTGACAACTGACAACTGCCGCTACTGCTTTCTACCCGCTGTTTCCATTTTCTTTTTCCAGTTCTCAGGAATTTCCACAGCTTTCTTCATTTCGTAACTGAAGCACACCATCACCGATGTTCCGTCGGCGAGCAACACTTCTTTTTCATTTATTTTTTTCACGATGCGGTAAGCAAGTTCGAAACTTGTTCTTCCTGCTTTTACAAATTCTGTAAGAACAAAGATCTCATCCGTGATCAGGATTGGTTTCCGGTAATTGATGGAAGTGCTGGCGAGGATCATTCCCGCTTTTCTCCAGTCAATTTCTTCTCCGATAAGGTCGTTGAAAAATTTTATCCGCGCAGTTTCAAAATAAGTGAAATGATTGGCGTTGTTCACGTGCCCGAGCGCATCGATGTCTTTGAAACGGATCTGTATAGGTGTGATGTGTGTCATGAAATAAAAGTTTTCAGTTCTAAGCTCTTAGTTCTTAGTTCTCAGATCTCAGTTCTTAGCTCTCAGCTCTCCGTACTCACCGATCCAGTTTTTCATACACCGAATTATTACTCTTGTATTCCGGCACCATTTGTTTCATCTTCCCGACGATGTCAAGATTATTCTGCGAATGAAATAATGCGATCAGTTCGCCGACATTTTTTTCCATTTCATCAAATTCATACGCCCGCACTTTGGCGATCATTATTTTTTCATGATGCGTGGGCAATGTATTCTCTTTATTGTTCAGCAATTCTTCGTAAAGTTTTTCTCCCGGCCTCAGTCCGCTCACCGCAATCTCGATATCTTTTCCGAGTGTTAATCCCGAAAGCTGGATCATTTTTTTTGCGAGGTCGATGATCTTCACCGATTTTCCCATATCGAAAATGAAAATTTCTCCGCCTTTGCCCATACATCCTGCTTCGAGAACGAGACGGCACGCTTCAGGAATGGTCATGAAATAACGTGTGATATCGGGATCAGTGATCGTAACGGGTCCGCCGTTCTCAATTTGCTGGCGGAATCGCGGAATAACAGATCCCTGCGATCCGAGTACATTTCCGAAGCGCGTCGTAATGAATCGTGTTCCTGAAATGTGATTGTTGAGCGACTGCACATAAATTTCTGCAATACGTTTCGATGCGCCCATCACGTTCGTCGGGTTGACTGCTTTGTCGGTAGAAACCAGCACGAATTTTTTTGCGTGAAATTCTACAGCGAGATCAGCTACCGTTTTTGTTCCGAGCACGTTGGTAAGAATGGATTCCGACGGATTATTTTCCATCATGGGCACGTGCTTATACGCGGCCGCGTGAAAAACAATTTCCGGTTTGAAAGTGCGGAAAACATTTTCCATCCGCTCTTTATTGCGCACATCGCCGATTACCACTTCCGTTTTGTTTTCCAGCTCAGCATCTTTCATTTCCAGCTCCAGTTCATGCAGCGGCGATTCTGCATTGTCGAGCAGGATCAGCTTTCCCGGGGAGAATTTTGCGATCTGTCGGGCGAGTTCACTGCCAATGGAACCTGCTGCTCCGGTCACGAGAATATTTTTTCCTTTCAACTGCGCATTTATATTTTCTTCGTCAAGTTTTATCGGATCGCGTTCGAGCAATTCTTCGATACGCACTTTACGGATCTGGCGGAAACTCAATTCACCATTGATCCATGTACTCACCGGAGGAACATTCAGCACACGTGCATTATTCGCAAGACAAAGATCCACCACTTCCTGTTTGCGAACCGGCGAGATCTGCTGCACGGAAATGATCACGTGCGCAATATCATTTTTCTTCAGCAACTCCGGAAGTTTATCGGGACTCATGATCGTTACGCCTTCTAATTTTCTTCCATGTTTCGCTTTGTCATCGTCAATGAAAGCAAGTACTTTATATTTTGTTCCGGCATCACGATCGAGTGTACGCTTGGTAATGAGTCCCGATTCGCCCGCGCCGAAAATGAGCACACTTCTTTTTTCACGCGAAGGATCTTTCATTTCCGTTCGCATCACTTTGTAAATAATTCTCGAACTCACCATTGAAAAAGTAGTGGCAAGAAATTCAATCACAATGATCGTATGCGGAACAACATACGTGTCACTGATGAAACGAACGCTCACCTGGTTGGCAATGAAAAAAAATGCAGATCCGGAAGCGAGCGCTATCAGTATGCGTATCGCATCGCGCTGGCTCATGTAGCGCACGATGGCCCACGGTATGCGCGCAACGAGAAAAGAAATGAGCCGTACGCCAAGAATAAAAGAAAAAACTTTTGGAAGTGTAGCTACCTGGTCGGGCGGAATGGCGAAATCGAAACGAAGCAGGTACGCAATGAAAATGCAAACAGCTACCATCGAAAGATCGATCGTGAGAATGATCCAGCGCGGAGTATATCCTTCGTTGAGTTTTGCCATGGATCGTAAAGTTACAGTTTTGAAACCGGATAATGTTTTGGAAGCGCGCCACTGCACCATCTCACATCCTTCGCTTGTTTCTTATATTTACATCTGCGCAATATTCCCCTGATGATCGCTTATAAGAAGGAACCGCTCCGCTGGGTTGGAAATGGAGAAATGAAGATCGCTTCGTTTGTTGCGGAGTCCATGATGAATGCAGACCGGAGAACAGTACGATCATTCGGAGAAGAATGGAATCGTTTCTCTTCATTCAGCAATGAAGAACTGAAAATTGCCGGCGATCAGTATTTTGATATTGTGAAAAAAAAGTTGCTCGGCAAAGAAAAGATCATTCTTGATATTGGTTGCGGTTCGGGAAGATGGTCGAAATATATTTCTCCTGAAGTGAAATTTGTAGAAGCGATAGATCCGGGGGATGCAGTGTTTGCTGCAAAGCAATTCACTTCTGAAAATAAAAATATCCGCATCACGCAGGCCGGCTTCGGTGATATTCCTTTCGAAAAAAACTCATTCGATCTCGTGATGAGTCTGGGTGTGGTGCATCATCTTCCGGATACCGCAGGAGCGATAAACGAAGCAGCAGAAATGGTAAAGCCGGGAGGACACCTGCTCCTGTACATTTATTATGCGCTCGACAACCGCGGAATTCTTTTCCGCATACTTTTTCACATCTCCTCTTTTTTCAGGAGAATAATTTCTTCCATGCCAACAGGAATGAAATTCTTTTTCTGTGATCTTATTGCCTTTCTTGTTTACATGCCCTTCGTTCTGCTTGCAAGAATGTTTCGTTTCTTTTACCCTGAAAAAAAATTCTGGAAAAAAATCCCGTTGTCCTATTACACTGATAAATCAATGCGCATCATTCGCAATGATTCGCTTGACCGTTTCGGAACGCCATTGGAAAAAAGATTTTCAAAAAAAGAAATTGAACAAATGATCCTTAAAACAGGAATGAAGAATATTGTTTTTTCTGATCACGCCCCTTATTGGCACGTCATCGCTGAAAAATGAAAAAGAAAAAAATACTTTTCATTGCATCTCATCGTCCCGATCGCGCACCGGGACAGCGGTTCCGTTTTGAGCAGTATCTCGCTCCCCTGGAAAATGCCGGCTTCGAATGCGAGATCTCTTATATCGTGGACGAAGAGGCAGATAAAATTCTTTACGCGCGGGGAAAATATTTTAAGAAAGCGCTCATCCAGTTGCGTTCCGTGAGAAAAAGGAAAAAAGATGCAGCACGAGCAAAAAATTTCAGTATCATTTTCATTTTCCGTGAAGCACTCATGACCGGCTCTACCCGTTTTGAAAAAATGTTCAGCGATTCAGGCGCAAAAATAATTTTCGACTTCGATGATGCGATCTGGCACTTGGATGTTTCTGAAGCGAACCGCATTTTCAGCTGGCTGAAGAACCCGGAGAAAACCGGCGACATCATTGGTATGAGCGATCTTGTTTTTGCCGGTAACGAATATCTTGCTGCCTTCGCAAAAAAAACAAATCCTAACGTGGTTGTAATTCCGACGACTGTTGACACTTCAAAATTTCAACCGGTGAAGCATCATAACAACAATGAAAAAATAATCATTGGCTGGAGCGGAAGCATCACCACGATCAAACATTTCGAGTTCGCAGTTCCTTTCCTGAAAAAGCTGAAAGAAAAATATGGAGATCACGTTGGATTCAAAGTCATCGGCGATCCCACTTACCGTAATGAAGAACTCGGAATAAAAGGAATTGCGTGGAATGCGAAATCGGAAGTGAATGAATTGGCGGAGATCGACATCGGCATTATGCCTTTGCCCGATAACGAATGGACAAAAGGAAAATGCGGATTGAAAGGACTTACTTATATGGCGCTGGGAATTCCTGCGATCATGTCGGCGGTGGGAGTGAATGTAGAAATTATCAATGACGGTGAAAATGGTTTTCTCGCACGCACGGGCGACGAGTGGCTGGAGAAAATCGAAAAACTCATTTCATCGGAAGATCTAAGACGGAAAATGGGAGAGAAGGCGGCGAAAACAGTGGAGGATCGTTACTCGGTGAATGCGTGGAAAGAAAAATATGTTAATTATTTCTGTGAACTTTTGCGATGAATCCGCCTTATCACTACGTAAAATTTGCTGCTTCTTACTCTATATTTGCTGAATAGAAAAAAAATGGAAACAACCACTGCACTCCGCAACACAGCGCTCGCCTCTAAACACATTTCTCTCGGCGCAAAAATGGTTCCCTTCGCGGGATATAACATGCCGGTTTCTTATTCCGGTTTGAATGAAGAACATCTTGCAGTCAGGAATTCGGTCGGCGTGTTCGATGTTTCTCACATGGGAGAATTCATTCTCAAAGGAGAAAAAGCGCTCGATCTTATCCAGAGTGTTACGAGTAATGACGCTGCTCAATTGTATGACGGCCGTGTGCAGTATTCCTGTCTTCCCAACGGCAAAGGTGGAATTGTAGATGATCTGCTCGTTTATCGTCTCGACGAAAAAACTTATTTGCTCGTGGTGAATGCTTCCAATATTGAGAAAGACTGGAACTGGATCAGTGATCATAATTCTTTCGGTGTGGAAATGAAAAATATTTCGGAACGCACTTCTCTTCTCGCGGTGCAGGGTCCTGATGCAATGAAAACGCTGCAGAAACTTACTGACATTAATCTTTCTGAAATTCCCTATTACCATTTCAAAAAGGCCCGCCCGAACGCCGAAGGCGGGCAGGGAAAATTTGCCGGGCACGATAATATTCTTGTTTCCAATACAGGTTACACAGGTGCCGGTGGATTCGAAATTTATTTTGACAATGAAATTGCGAATGACATCTGGGATAAAATTTTCAAAGCAGGAGAAGAATTCGGGATCAAACCCATCGGACTCGGTGCACGCGATACACTCCGTCTTGAAATGGGATTCTGTCTTTACGGAAATGATATTGACGATACCACTTCACCTATCGAAGCAGGTTTGGGTTGGGTAACCAAATTCAACAAAGAATTCACCGACAAAAAAATATTGCTCGAGCAAAAAGAAAAAGGAGTTTCAAGAAAACTTATTGCATTCGAAATGATTGAGCGTGGCATTCCGCGTCATGATTATGAGATCGTGGATGCAAACGGAAACAAAATAGGTAAAGTCACTTCGGGAACACAATCTCCTTCTTTGCAGAAAGGTATTGGAATGGGGTATGTGAAAACAGAACTGGCGAAAACAGGAAATGAAATTTTTGTCCGCGTTCGCGATAAAAACCTGAAAGCGCAGATCGTGAAATTGCCTTTCTATAAAAAATAGTCGAAGGAACGCGAAGATTTTTTCGCGATCCTCCAATGAAATATTAATTCATGACCGATTCTCCCGATCTAAAGGTCGACGCCTGTTTCTCTCCTTTTTTATATCCTGTTTACAGGGATGCTGAAAGTATAGTGGTGATCATAGATGTGCTGCGCGCTACTTCTGCCATCTGCACTGCTTTTCATTATGGCGCCGAAAAAATAATCCCGGTTGCAACAGTCGATGAAGCGCGCGTCTGGAAAGAAAAAGGAATTCTCGCCGGAGCAGAACGGAATGCGGTGAAAGTAGATGGATTTGATTTCGGTAATTCTCCTTTCGATTATATGGGCGAGAATATTTCCGGAAAAACAATTGCGCTTACTACAACCAACGGAACCCAGGCGATAGAAGCGGCGAAAGATGCTTACAAAGTGGTGATCGGTGCATTCACCAATATCTCTGCACTTGCAGACTGGCTCGTTTCGCAAAAGAGAAATGTGTTACTGCTCTGTTCGGGCTGGAAAAATAAATTCAATCTCGAAGATTCTCTTTTCGCCGGCGCAATGACCGCTGCGCTTGTAAAAAGAAATCCTGATTTCAAACTCGGTGATGCGGGGCTTGCGCTGCAGCATCTGTATAGAATTTCCGAAAAAGATCAGCGTATGTTTCTTGTGCGCGCTTCGCATAAAGAGCGCCTGCATCGCCTGAATCTGAAAGATGATGTGCGTTACTGTCTCCAACCTGATCTTACAACGGTGATCCCTGTACTGGAAAATGGAGCGCTGGTGAGAATGTGATAGGAGTAGGAATCCCGATAGCTATCGGGACGAAAACTCTACTAAAAGTTACTCAATACGAAATGAACGGAAAAGGTATCTTAAACAGTTTCTAAACGTATTTCCGAATCTTAAGTTTAGAATTAATCCGCATTTCGTAGTTTCGTATCAATTAGTATTTCGTAAAACTGGTTCATGCGAAAAATTCTGAAAAAAATATTTCCTCTTTTCATCGCCGTTTTTTTTGTGATGTTTTTTGCCCCGTCGCAGCAAGCGGAGTCGTGGGGATTTTACGGCCACAAAAAAATAAACCGTATGGCGGTATTCACACTCCCGCCGGAGATGTTCGGGTTTTACAAAAAACATATTGAGTACATCACTGATCACGCTGTAGATCCCGACATGCGCCGTTATTCTGTTGCGGAAGAAGCGCCGCGTCATTACATCGACATCGATCATTATGGTCCGCATTGTTTCGACAGTGTTCCGAAATTCTGGAAAAATGCGGTGGCGAAATATTCAGAAGACACGCTCAACGCCTATGGAATTGTTCCGTGGTGGATCGATGTGATGACTTATCGTTTGACGCAGGCATTCCGTGATGGAGACGTGGACAAGATCCTCCGGATTTCTGCCGAACTCGGACATTACGTTGCTGATTCAAATGTTCCGCTGCACACCACTGAAAATTATAACGGGCAACTCACGAACCAGGTGGGCATTCATGCATTCTGGGAATCGCGCGTTCCGGAATTACTCGGTGGTGATTATGATTTTTTTGTCGGGCGCGCGCAATATGTGGAATCACCGATCAACAGGGCATGGGAATCTGTAAAAACAAGTCATGAGGAAGTGGATTCTGTTCTGAAAATTGAAGCGCAGTTGAATGCAACGATCCCCGCCGACAGGAAATATTCTTTCGAAAATAAAGGAAATACTACGGTGAGAACTTATTCTGTCGAATATACCACGGCGTACAGCAATGCGTTGAACGGAATGGTCGAAAGAAAAATGAGATCATCCATTCTAATGCTTGGAAGTTTGTGGTACACGGCATGGGTAAATGCCGGGCAACCTGATCTTGATAAACTCGAAGACAAAGACGTGACTGATTCCACCAAAAAGGCGCAGGAAGCAGAAGAATACCTATGGAAAAACGGAAAATTGAAACCCAAAGGGCACGACGATTAGCTGTTAAATTTCTATAAGTTGCGTTATTTCTTTCAGATTGTATATTACTTTTGTTTCGCTTGAAAACGTTCAGAAAATATGCGCTGCTTTTTGTGATCACGCTCATTACGTGCGGTGGTATTTTTCTGCATAAGCAAAATGTGCTCGACAAAAGATTTCACTCTTCTATTATTCAGCCCGCTTCCGATGACCAGGTAACTTCCGATGCGACCGATGATGATGATGCGATCTATGCAGAGGACAACGACGGAGATGATTTTTCTGAAACACTTCTTCGCCTTCTTCCCGCTGCGATCGTTCTTTTCGCTTTTACTCTGATACTTTTTTCTTCCGCGCTTTTTTTCACTCCCGCTGTCATCTCAGTACGGCGCGATAATTTTCTCTCCAAACTCCGGGTCTTCCGGATCTGATGATGTGTTTTTCGTAACAAAAGTTACGCTGTCCCGAACATTCATCAATCTTTTTTACATCCATGAATCGCCTTCTATTAATGATGGCGCTGTTGCTCCCGGAAATTTTTTCTGCACGTACCAGCGCAATCGATTTCAGTTACGCAAATTCAGGCCAGACCGATACAGTTTTGCTTGATGTTACTGTTGCGGAGCAGCGCCTCGTGAGCCAGAGTCTCATGCTGATTTCTGCACGTTATAATATTGACATTGCGAAATCGGAAGTGACGCAGGCGAAAGCATGGTACAATCCGAATATTGTTTACACACAGTCCTTATATGATCCTACATCAGGAACGTGGCTCGATAATAATCCTTCATCAGGCCAGGTTGATGTGCAAATTCACCAGCTTTTTTCCATTGCAGGAAAACACATCAACGCAGTACGTCTTGCTGAAATTGATGTGCAACGAAATCAACTTGCTTTCGATGATCTTGCGCGCGCGCTCAAATTCGAATTGTACAGTGACCTCGCTGATCTTTACGAAGCGCAGCAAACCGATCTTGTTTTTACTGAGGAACTCGGCGCACTCGACCAGGTGATCGCGGCAGCACAACAGGAATTGAAACTCGGCGCTGCTGCAGGCAACGATGTCATTCGGTTAAAAGCAGAAAAACAATCTACGATCAGCGATAAATTAGCCAACCTGAATTTCATTGAAGAAATGGAAGCGCAATTGCGTGTGTTGCTCGGCTATCATGGAAATCCGTGGCTGAAGATTGATGAGGTTCCAATGCCTGCGGGAAATATTCCGGTGCTCGATTCACTCATTCAGAGTTCGATGAAACGTCCCGATGTTCAGTTGGCAGCAGCAGATGTAATGTGGAATGAACGCAACCTGAAATTGCAACGCTCGCAGGGTGTTCCTGATCTGGTGATGGGAACAGAGTATGACCGCCGCAGCAGTTATGTGAATAAGTTATGGACGGTGAATGCAGGAATGGATATTCCGATCTTCAATCGTAACCAGGGAAATATTCGCGCAGCAGGATTTGCATTGGTACAATCCGAGTACGACGATTCGCTTCAGCAACTTAATGCGCAATCAGAAGTGGTGTCGGCATACGGGCAATTCGTTCGCATACGCGAAGTGCGCGACAGTGTGAATGCGCAACCGGGCGTGATATCCGCGCATGGAAAAGATCCGGGAAGTTATTCTGCCGACATCGATCTGCTATTTAAAAACGCAGTCAGTAATTATTCTCAAAGAACCATCAGTCTCATCGAGTTTCTTGACCAGGTGAGAACTTACGAAGAAGCACGGCGTGGATTGATCACGCTTGATTCAGATTATTTCCGTGCTGCCCAACAATTGAATTACGTCACAGGAACAACGGTCATCCGTTGAAAAACAAAAATGAAAATGAGAACACATTGTTTCATCGCTGCCACTTTAGTTCTTCTTGTTTCGTGTGAACCGAAAAAGAATGAAGAAACTACAGTAAGCAATCCACCGGGGATCATTTCGCTCTCCAATGCGCAGCTCCATAACATTGCCACCGATACTGCTAAAACAGTCAAGGCGGATGAAGATCTCACGCTCACCGGAAAAATTTCTTTCGATGAAAGTAAAGTGGGAAAAGTTTACCCGCTCGTTGGCGGAAATGTAATTCGTGTGAATGTTTCGCTCGGCGATCAGGTTCGCAAAGGACAGTTGCTTGCTACCATTCGCAGTACCGACATCAGCGATCTGCAGAGCCAGTATTCTGTTGCGCTCAACAACCAGGCCGTTGCAAAAAAGAATCTCGACATCGCGCAGGAACTTTACAATACCAATGTGAATTCAGAAACACAATTGCTTGCTTCTAAAAATGAATATTCAAGAACGCAATCCGAATCGAACAGGTTGCTCCAGGCGCTTGCTGTTTACGGCGCCAGCACTTCGAATGCCGACGGACTTTATAATGTGTATGCGCCTATCGATGGATACGTGGTGGAAAAAAATGTGAATGAAGAAATGGAGATTCGTTCCGACAACGGAACAAATATTTTCACCGTATCATCGCTCAACACTGTTTGGGTTCTTGCTGATGTTTACGAAAGTGATCTTGCAAAAATAAATGTGGGCGATGAAGTGGAGGTGACCACACTGGCATACGAAGGAAAAATTTTCAAAGGTAAAATAGGACTCGTCGGAAATCTTCTTGATCCGGATACTAAAACGATGAAGATCCGGATAGAAATGGATAATCCTGATGCACTTTTAAAACCAGGAATGTTCGCAGTGGTGAAAGTACATATAGGCACTCCTGAAGTGGTGATCGCTGTTCCTTCCTCATCCGTTTTGTTCGATAATAACAAGACGTATGTGATGGTGAGAAAAACAACAAATCTTTTTGAAAAAAGACTGGTTGTTACAGGAGCGAACGCCGGAAAAAAAACATTTATCAAAAGCGGTTTGCAGAATGGTGATATAGTGATCACCGAAGGAAGTTTGCTCGCCGCTAACAATACGAATTAAAAAAGATCAGCAGGTATGAATAATTTCATGAAAAGCATTATTGCTTTTTCGCTGAAGAATAAACTTTTTATTCTTTTCATTACTGTGTTGACCGCTGTGATCGGTGTGATCAGTTATTTCAATACACCGGTCGAAGCTTTTCCAGATGTGACCAATACACAGATCGAGATCATTACACTGTGGCCCGGAAGAAGCTGCACCGAAATCGAAAAATTCGTAACGATCCCCATCGAGATCGCGATGAATTCTGTGCAGAAGAAAACGATCGTGCGTTCCATTTCTATGTACGGACTTTCTGACGTGATCATCATTTTCGATGACGGCATCGACGATCCATTTGCGCGGCAGCAAGTGAACAATCTTATTCACGATGTGGATCTGCCTGATGAAATAAAACCGGAAGTTCTTCCTCCCGGTGGGCCTACCGGAGAAGTTTTCCGTTACACCGTTCAAAGCAAACAACGCACAATAAAAGATCTCACTACAATCCAGAACTGGCAGATCGATCGTACGCTTCGCCAGGTTTCCGGCGTTGCAGATATCGTTACGTTTGGCGGCGATATAAAAACTTACGAGATACAAGTTGACCCACATTTGCTCACGAAATATGATCTCGCACCGCTTGATGTTTACGACGCAGTTGGAAAAAGTAATATCAATGTGGGTGGCGATATCATTGAACAGAATGAACAGGCCTTCGTGGTGCGTGGACTCGGTTTGCTGAAAAATAAAAATGATATTGAAGATATTATTATCAAAAGCGAAAATGGTACGCCCATACTTGTAAAAAATGTTGCAACTGTTATTGAATCGGCACTTCCACGCCTTGGATCAGTTGCACTCGATCACGACACCGATGTGGTGGAAGGAGTGGTGATCATGCGCAAAGGAGAAAATCCCGGAGAGTTCCTGCACAATTTAAAAGACAAAATCGAGAAACTCAACAACGGACTTCTTCCTGCTGATGTGAAGATAGTTCCGTTCTATGATCGCGACCGGCTCATTGGTTTCTGCACACACACGGTGCTTCACAATCTTTTCGAAGGAATTATTCTCGTCACATTAGTGGTTTTTATTTTCATGGCCGATTGGCGAACGACGGTAACTGTTGCAATGATCGTTCCCATGGCTTTGCTTTTCGCTTTCATTTGTTTACGCCTTATGGGCATGACAGCCAACCTCCTCTCGATGGGTGCAATAGACTTCGGCATCATTATCGACGGGGCAGTGGTAATGGTTGAAGGAGTCTTTGTGGCATTAGACCACAAAGCCCACGAGAGGGGGATGGTTGTCTTCAACAAATTAGCGAAGCTCGGGATGATCAAAAAAACAGGAGCAGAAATGGGCCGCGCCATCCTGTTTTCAAAGATCATTATTCTTACAGCGCTCATCCCGATTTTTTCTTTTCAGAAAGTGGAAGGAAAAATGTTTTCGCCGCTCGCGTTCACGCTCGGGTTTGCGCTGCTGGGTGCGCTCATCTTCACGCTCACGCTCGTGCCCGTGATGACGAGCATCCTGCTGAAGAAAAATGTGAGGGAAAAGAAAAATCCATTCACGAATTTCGTCACACGTGTTTTCATTAAAATGTTCGAGGCCGCATTCAGGAGAAAAAATCTCAGTCTTGTCCTTGCTTTTTCAATTCTTGCTGTCAGTATTTATTCTTTTAGATTTCTCGGCACAGAATTTTTACCGGAGTTGAATGAAGGTGCTTTGTGGGTTGAATCGAGTTTGCCATTGAGCGTGAACATTACGGAGTCGAGAAAGATCGCCGATAAAATGCGGCACATACTCATGCAGTTTCCTGAAGTGGATGGCGTATTATCACAAACAGGAAGGCCCGCTGACGGAACAGATCCCGATGGATTTTACAGCATCCAGTGCCAGGTGAATCTGAAACCGAAAGAAGAATGGACGCGCCAGATCTCGCAAGACGATCTCATTGACGAAATGGATAAAAAACTGAGACAGATTCCAGGCGTCATCTTCAACTATTCGCAACCGATCATCGACAATGTTCATGAAGCAGTGGCAGGAATGAATGCAGATATTGCTGTTAAAGTTTATGGGCCCAATCTGAAAATGATCGATTCACTCGGCCGGCAGATCATCCCGATCATGAACAGTGTGCGCGGAATTGATGACGTCGGATTATTGAAAACCATCGGTCAGCCGGAGTTAACGATCTCTACGGATAAAGCAAGAATGAAAGCATACGGTGTGAGTACCGGAGATTGCCAGACCGTAATTGAAATGGCGATCGGAGGAAAAGCTGCGACACAACTTTATGATGACGATAAACATTTTGATATTCGCTTGCGTTACAAACCCGAATTCCGCACGAACGAAGAAGACATCGGGAACCTGCTCGTACCTACAATCAACGGAAATAAAATTCCGCTGAAAGCGATCGCAAATATCGAGAAACGTATTGGCGACATACGCATCAGCCGCGACAACAACACGCGGTTTGGCGGAGTAAAATTTACAGTGCGCGACAGAGACCTTGGCAGTGCGATCAAGGAAGCGCAGGATTCCATTGACAAAAAAATAAAACCATTATTGCCGGAAGGTTATCATCTCGAATGGGCGGGTGAATATGAGAACCAGGTGCGCGCTACAAAAAGATTGGGACAGGTTGTGCCGATATCGCTCATCATTATTTTCGTCATTCTCTTCATTGCATTTGCGAATATTAAAGATGCAGTGATCGTTATCATTACGGTTCCTTTTTCGCTCATTGGCGGGATCATGGCGCTGCTCATCACCAATACGATCTTCGGGATCTCTGCAGGCATCGGGTTCATTGCGCTCTTCGGTGTTTGTGTGCAGAATGGCGTCATACTTATTTCTGTGTTCAAGAAAAATCTTTCGGAGAAAATGTCGCTCAAAGATGCGATCACTGCAGGCGTTGCTTCGCGTGTGCGCCCGGTGGTGATGACTGCAATGATGGCCGCTATCGGGTTATTTCCCGCGGCTATTTCCACAGGCATTGGTTCTGAAACGCAAAAACCGCTGGCAATTGTCATTATTGGTGGTCTTGTAAGTGCAACTATTTTGACACTTCTCGTTCTTCCTATTATTTTTGAGAAAGCTTACAAGCGCAAACATTCTGAGCTTGGATTATAAAGCACTTAATAAAATAAAATCTGCCCGATGATTAACTGCCCGAAAAAATTCTGTGAACACATTAGCGGGGTGAAAATATTTTTTCCGCTTTTATGTTTGTTCTTCACGTCGCGTGCGCTTGCACAAGCGGATGAAAAACCATTTGCCAATGACGCTCAATTATGGGAAAACATCAATGCAGAACATAAGTTACAGCGGAATTTTACCGCCCGTTTCAGTCACGAAGGAAGGATCACGAATAATATGACACGATTGACCTATTACTTCGAGGATTTCGGTGTGGAATATAAAATACCGAAAACGCATTTCAGTTTTTTACTCGATTATGTTTACATCCGGAAGCTGCAGCAAAAAAGTATGACGGAACTGTGGAGCAACAGGCATCAATATTATTTCGCGGTAAATTATTCATTTAAAGTAGGGCCGATCCACGTGCATGACCGGCAGATGCTCATGGGACAAGTGAAAGATCTTTATACAAGCACGAATGGAGGAGTACCGGACTGGTACCTGAGAAATAAAGTGACGTTGCGCTATGATCTTAATTTTTACTGGTCGGCCTATCTTGCGGAAGAATATTACTGGCACATGAATACGCCGCAACCGGATGCAACGCCTCATTTCAACCGCATGCGTTATTTTGCCGGGATCTATTATCATCTCGACAAGCGGAATGAATTTGAACTCTATTACCTCGTGGAGCAGCACACGAATGTTAACAATGCAAATCACAATTATGTACTGGGTTTAGGTTATGGTTTTACGCTTTAGTACAGTTGTGAACCGGCGATGGAAATTTTCTGACAGGTTTAGGACCATCGCCGGTGTTTTTTCCATAAAGTATATAAAGAAGAAGCTTGCCCGACGAAACGAAGTACAGGCGGGGAAGCAGCAGGCCGTCTTTCAAATAGTAAATCTGTGAAAATCTGCGCAATCAGTGGTAATATTTTTTTCCTGACTACCGATCTCTACCCTGAGAATGGCAAAGTGAAATGAATGATGAAGTGTGATTGAATTCAGATGAAGGCGATGAGAATTTTTCCGAAAATAATTTTCATCACCGCACGGAATCCTACCCAGAAAATATAAATATTGTAAATCCATGATCTTTTCTTCGGGAGGAACAGGCCGGCATATTCCGGCTGTGTTTCAAGAATGGCCGACATCACCATTATTTTTTTTCTCACCGCCGATCTTCTTTTTCCGAATGCAAGCGCACTGTCGATCATTCCGGCGGTCCATCGGAAATCGAGCATAAAATTCATTAGCCGTTCATCTTTTCCTTCCGCTACAATATTTTTTTTCTTCATTGCATCAGTGTAAAGAAAAATGGATTGGGCGTTTGGCATTTTTCCTCCCAGCAGATATTTCCCGATCACTTCCGCTTCTTTTTCGGGGGAAGAATTCATTCTGATTTTTTTAATTTCTCTTTCATCAATGCAATATCCTGTGCCAATGTTTTGTTCTGTTCCTGGAGCTTGGAAACCACAACAGAGAGATGCAACAGGTAAATGAAAACGGCGAAGAGCGCACCGGTGAAAATAAGATTCGGCGGATCGAAAACACCAACAAGATGCGCCACCACGTCGAGCCCTTTTCTCCAGAATGAAAATGCAATGAGCAGTACGGAACAGATGATCCAGATGATCGCATATTCTTCGCGTAATTTTCCGCGAATGATGAGACTCGCAATGAATGCAAGAAAACAAACACTTGCTGCAATGGCTATGATCTGGATGCGTTCCATTTGTCAGTAACAAAGTTATATGGAATTGCCAATGTCAAATTGCCGATTGGAACTCCGGATTCATTTTTTATTCTCGCTCCACGTTTTATAAATATCCTGCTGCTTCGGACGATCCTTCGGTATTTCATTAAGCGGTTTACATTCCCGGAGCATTGCTTTACATTCTGCCGGAAGCTGCTGGTACAATTCAGTTCCTCTTGTTTTCCACGCAATCATTTTTTCCGAAACATCTTTGATCGCAGAAGCAGGATTTCCTACAATGAGTTTTCGATTCGGAAATTCAGCATCGGAAGCCACGAGTGCAAGCGCACCCACAATACATTCGTCGCCGAGCACCACGTTATCGAGCAACACAGCATTCATTCCCACGAGACAATTTTTTCCGATCGTCGCGCCGTGAATGATCGCGCCGTGCCCGATGTGCGCTCCTTCTTTCAGCAAAACAGTTGTTCCCGGAAACATGTGGATCGTGCAATTCTCCTGCACGTTGCAACCGTCTTCAATAATAATTTCTCCCCAGTCGCCACGCAAAGCTGCACCGGGGCCGATGTAAACATTTTTTCCGATGATCACATTTCCTGTAACGACTGCCTGCGGATGAACGAAAGAAGATTCGTGAACTACCGGGCGATAACCATTGAATTCATAGATCATGTACCGAAAATACAAATTGTGAATTGAAAACGGGAAATACTTTCAACGATAGCTTTCTGTTGCTCATCGGATAATGTGAAGGAATCCGTTCCGCTGTTTTCCATCGATCTCTGCAATGTAATAGTAAACACCATCAGTGACCGGAGAATTTTTATACTTGCCGTCCCACGAAACATGTTCGCCGGAAGTGGAATAAAGTTTCATTCCCCAGCGATCATAGATCGTCAGTTTTATTTCACACTTTGAATTGATCACAAGACTGTCATTCACTCCATCGCCGTTCGGCGTAAAAATATTCGGAATGATCACCGTGCTTGCATCACAGATAACAGGTGGTGGTGGTGGTGGTGGAATGATGGTTAAACACGATGAATCGCATGCAGTGACTGAACTATCCAGTTGCGACATGGGATAAAGTTTTACATCATCAAGCACCACCTCTGTACACGAGCCACAGATGTGACCCCAGTTAGTGAACTTTACAGTTTGTGAAGCTGCCGTTGCGCGGAATTGAACAACATATCGCGAACCAACAAATGCAACAGAGGGATCAGTTGGGTAACACGGAAATAAAATATTTCCATAACCAAGATCCACGGCAAAAATTCCGCGATTCGTAAAAAAATCTTCTCCGCCGGTCCAGAATTCGAGTACGTAACAATCTCCGATAACAAGATTATTTACAGTCTGGGATAAACTAACGCCAGTGGCTCCACCGTAAGCTGCCGTGTTGTTCGGATAACCGGAAGGAATTCCGCTTGCAGCACAGGAAGTATATGCGATGCAGGAAGTATCACCTGCAGTTGCCGAACATGCGTTGCAGAAATAATTTCCCATGTAACAGGAATAAGTTCCCTGCACAACAGCCATTATAGAATTATCATACAATGCTGCATACGTCGAAGTACCACCTCCGGTGCAGGTCCAGTTGGCGATATCGCATGTATATCCTGATGATTGCGGACAGTAATAGGAGCCGGAACTACACGTACTTTGCTCGAATCCTCCATTGATGATCATGTTCGTCACATTGTCGCTGATGGAATCATTCTGCCGGAAACATTCTACACAAAGAACCTGCGCGGTGAGAAATTGTTGCAGGAACAATGCGGGAATAAGCGAAAGAAATATTTTATTAAAGTTCATGATCGCGGGGTGGGGATATTTTTTGTTATGAAACTTACTAAAGATAGGAAATGTAAAATGGATTTGCGAATTAATATTCTTCGCAGCACAGCAAATTTATCTTTAGAGCAACACGTTTTCCGAAATTCAAGCTCTTTCAATCACTACAGCATATCCCTGCCCAACACCAATGCACATAGTGACGAGTGCATATTTTTTATTTTTTTCCTGCAATTCTATCGCTGCAGAATTCAGGATACGTGCACCACTCATTCCAAGCGGATGCCCGAGTGCGATAGCGCCACCATTCGGATTCACGCGTGCGTCATTATCTGCGAGTCCCCACGAGCGCGTGCACGCAAGCGACTGCGCTGCGAAAGCTTCGTTGAGTTCTATGATGTCGATATCATTCCATTTCAATCCGGCTTTTTTCAGCGCAATGTTGCTTGCTTCTACCGGGCCAATTCCCATTATGCGCGGCTCTACACCGATCACGCCCATCGAAACAATTCTTGCCAATGGTTTTAAATTATTTTTTTTCACAGCGTCTTCCGATGCAAGCAATAATGCTGCGGCGCCGTCATTCAGCCCGGATGAATTTCCCGCTGTTACCGTTCCGTCTTTTTTAAATGAAGGTTTTAGTTTCGAAAGTCCTTCGGGTGTGGTGGATGGTTTTCCAAATTCATCTTTGTCAAAAATAATTGCATCCCCTTTTTTCTGAGGAATGGAAACAGGAATTATTTCTTTTTTAAACCTGCCGCTTGTAATTGCTGCCGCAGCTTTTTGCTGTGACCACGCTGAAAATTTATCCTGGTCTTCTCTTGAAACTTTATCTCTTCCCGCAAGATTCTCTGCCGTTTCTCCCATCGAATCGGTTCCGTATTTTTCTTTCATTTTCGGATTAATGAAACGCCATCCGAAACTTGAATCGAATAGTTGCGCATCTCTTCCGAATGGAGTGGAAGTTTTCGAGATCACCCACGGGCCACGCGTCATATTTTCAACTCCGCCCGCAATAATAAGTTCAGCATCTCCGCATGCGATGGCGCGCGCACCCGAGATCGCTGCAGAAAGTCCGGACGCACAAAGACGATTCACCGTTTCACCGGGAACAGAATTGGGAAGTCCGGCAAGAAGAAGAGCCATACGTGCTACGTTTCGATTGTCTTCGCCGGCCTGGTTCGCACAGCCGAGAATGACATCACCGATCATTGCCGGATCAACGGAAGGATTTTTTTTCATCAATTCTCCAATGACAAACGCGGCCATGTCGTCAGGACGAATGGTGGAAAGTGTTCCGCCGAAATTTCCGATGGGAGTACGGACGCCGTTGATGAGATATGCTGGTTTCATAAAAGAGAATTTTGCCGCTGATTGCGCTGATTTTCACTGAATGATTTATTGCACAAATGTTCTTGCTTTCTCCAATGCTTTCGGAATTCCACCAACATTACTTCCTCCACTCGTCGCAAAGAAAGGTTGTCCGCCTCCGCCGCCCTGGATTTCTTTGGCGAGTTCGCGGATAATTTTTCCTGCATCAAGATTTTTTTCTTTCACGAGGTTTTTCGAAATCATGATGGTGAGCGATGCTTTTTCATTTATTTCGGCGCCGAGCACTAAAAATAAATTTTCTACTTTTTCATCAATGCCGTAAGCAAGATCCTTGATGGCATCTGCAGAATTCAATTCAATTTTTGCTGCAATGAAATTAACGCCATTCACTTTCTCAACTTTAGCAATGAGTTCCGATTTTATTCCTTTTGCTTTTTCACGAAGAAAAAATTCGACCTGTTTTTCAAGAAAAGATTTTTCCTCGAACAATTGCTGTACACTTTTCAATACATCTTTCGGATGCTTCAGCAATTCTGCGATACCGTTCAGCGTTTGAATTTTTTCATCAATGAAATGTTCTGCTTTTGCAGAAGTGATCGCTTCCATCCGGCGAACACCGGCAGCGATCGCACTTTCACTGGTGATCCTGAACAGCCCGATCTGTCCTGTTGCAGGCACGTGTGTTCCGCCGCACAATTCGATGGAATAGTTTTTGTCGAATGTCACCACACGTACTACATCGCCGTATTTCTCCCCGAACAACGCCATTGCGCCGAGCTTACGAGCTTCATCGATCGGCATTTCTTTAATGCTGGAAGAAATATTTTCACGGATCTTTTCATTCACCACGCGTTCGATCTCAGCAATTTCTCCTTCGCTCACTTTCTGGTAATGTGAAAAATCGAAACGGAGATATTCTTCATTGACGAGCGATCCTTTTTGTTCGACATGCGTTCCGAGAATTTTTCTCAACGCGGCATGAAGCAAATGTGTCGCACTGTGATTGTTCTCGGTGAATTTTCTTTTCGCAGCATCCACGCACGCATGAAAAATTTTGGTCACATCTTCGGGGAGCCGATCTGCAAAATGAATGACGACTCCATTTTCTTTTTTTGTATCGGTGATCTTGATTTTCTCATTGGCAGATTCAAGAAAACCGGTGTCTCCAACTTGTCCGCCGCTTTCAGCATAGAATGGGGTTTTGTCAAGAACCAATTGAAAAAAATCTTTTCCTTTTGCTTTTACTTTTCGGTAACGGACAATTTTCGATTCGCTTTCTGTTTTTTGATATCCGACGAATTCTGTTTTTGCATCTTTGATCAATTCCACCCAATCGTCCGTATCAATTGCTGTTGCGGAACGGGAACGTTCTTTCTGCGCTTTCAGATGTTTGTTGAATCCATCCATATCCACACTCACTTTCAGTTCACGGGCGAGAAGTTGAGTGAGATCGATAGGAAATCCATAGGTGTCAAAAAGTTCAAATGCAAAAAAACCATCGATTGTTTTTCCGGAATTTTTCTTTGTGTAATCTTCAAACCGGTTTATTCCACTCGCCAACGTTCTCAAAAAAGATCTTTCCTCTTCTTCAATCACCGAAGTGATCAGCGTTTTTTGCTTATTCAACTCAGGAAAAAATTCGCCCATTTCACCTGCAAGCGTGTCAACCAATCTGCAGAGCAATGGTTCTTTGGTTCCGAGAAAAGAATAATAATATCGCACCGCACGACGCAAAATTCTTCGAATCACATAACCTGCTCCTGTGTTCGAAGGAAGTTGTCCATCCGCAATCGCAAATGAAATTGCGCGAATGTGATCGGATAAAACTCTTATTGCAATATCCTGTTTGGAATTTGTTCCTGAATATTTTCTTGAAGTAAGTTTTTCAATTTGATTGATGATCGGAAGAAAAACATCCGTATCATAATTCGATTGTTTTCCCTGCATAACGCGCACGAGGCGCTCGAAGCCCATGCCCGTGTCCACGTGCTGCGCGGGAAGTTTTTCAAGTGAACCATCGGCCTTGCGATTGAATTCCATAAACACATTGTTCCAGATCTCGATCACTTGCGGATGATCATGATTCACCAATGTTGCGCCATTTATTTTTTTCCGTTCTTCCTCATTGCGCGAATCAAAATGAATTTCTGAACAGGGGCCGCACGGGCCGGTATCGCCCATCTCCCAGAAATTATCTTTTTTATTTCCGCGCAGAATTCTTTCTTCCGGTAAATATTTTTTCCATTGATCAAAAGCTTCCTGGTCGAATGCTAATTTCTCTGCAGAATTCCCTTCGAAAACAGTTGCATATAATCTATCCGTGGGCAATTCATAAACTTCCGTGAGTAATTCCCAGCTCCAGTCGATCGCTTCTTTTTTGAAATAATCTCCAAAGCTCCAGTTGCCGAGCATTTCGAACATCGTGTGATGATACGTATCGACACCTACTTCTTCGAGATCATTATGCTTTCCGGAAACGCGCAAACATTTCTGCGTGTCGGCAACGCGTTTGAATTTTGCAGGAGAATTTCCGAGGAACCATTCTTTGAATTGATTCATTCCCGCATTGGTGAACATGAGCGTAGGATCATTCTTGATCACCATGGGTGCAGATGGAACAATTTCATGTCCTTTCGAGCGGAAAAATTCAAGAAAAGTGCGACGGATCTCTTTAGCGTTCATCCTGATTTTTAGTGGCAACAAAGTTAATCTTTATGACGGAATGAATTACTTACAGCGCAAAAATGCAAATGATAAAACGAGTTAATTTCATTGGAGAAATGATCCGTTAAAGGCGTATCGGTTCGTATATTAGCGGAATAAGTAATTCGTACTCTTGTCGAAGATCCGTTATAAATACAATACAAAAACGCTCAGTTACGAGAAAGCTGTTACGCCCATCGTGACAAGGATTTTCCGTGTAATTTCTTTTTTGTTCACGGCTTCAGTGATCGGCGCGGTTTCGGTTGTAATCTCATTTCGTTATTTCGATTCGCCGAAAGAAAAACAAATGAGGCGCGAACTGGAAACAGCGAAATTGCAATACGATCTGCTGAATAGAAAAGTGGACCAGATGAATCTCGTGATGCAGGATCTTTCAGGACGCGATAATAATATTTACCGCGCTATTCTTGAAACGGATTCTATTCCCGACGCATTGCGCAAAGCCGGTTTCGGAACGGTGGATCGTTACAAGTCGCTTGAAGGATTTGAATATTCAACGATGATGGTTTCGCTCACGCAGAAAGTAGATCGGCTGGAAAAAGAAATGTACATCCAATCGAAATCGTATGATGAAGTGATCAAACTTGCCAAAGGAAAAGAAAATATGCTCGCATGCATTCCATGCATCATGCCGATCTCGAATAAAGATCTGAAGCATGCACCCGGCGGATTCGGCTGGAGAATTCATCCTATTTATAAAACGCCGGAGTTTCATCCGGGAATGGATTTTGCAGCGCCGCAGGGAACAGAAATTTTTGCGACTGCCAACGGAACAGTGACGGTTGCTGATGATAAATCGCAGGGTTATGGAAATCATGTGGTGATCGATCACGGTTATGGTTACGAAACACTTTACGGGCACATGGTGCGTTTCATTGTTGTTCCGGGACAAAAAGTAAAACGCGGACAGGTGATCGGTTATGTAGGAACAACAGGATTATCGACAGCGCCGCATTGTCATTACGAAGTGCATAAGAATGGCGAACTGATGAACCCGGTGAATTATTACATGGAAGATCTCACGCCCGAGCAGTACGCACTCATCATCAAACTTTCTTCCGAAACTTCACAAACTTTCGACTGATGAAAAAAATATTTTTTTCTCTCGCACTTATTTCTTCCATTTCTTTTTCACTCACTGCACAACAGAAAGACACGATCACGATTGCAGCGGTTGGCGACATCATGCAGGGAACAAATTATCCCGGCAAAGAATATCTTGCTCCGAATGACGGACGTGATCTGCTGAGCCCGGTGAAAGATATTCTGCGCAGCGCCGATCTTACATTCGGAAACAGCGAAGGAACTTTTCTCGACAGCGGCGGAACGGTGAAGAGTTGCAGCAATCCCAAGATCTGTTATGCATTCCGTCAACCGGAACATTATGCAAAATATCTTGCTGATGCAGGGTTTGATCTGGTGAGTGTGGCGAATAATCACGTTGGAGATTTCGGTGAAGAAGGAAGAAAAGGAACCATGCGCGCGCTCGACAGTGCAGGAATTTATTATGCGGGGCTTGTTTCGAAGCCGTATGTGATTTTTGAAAAAGGCGGCATTAAATATGGTTTCTGTGCATTTGCACCCAACACAGGAACGATGGACATCAATGATCTTGACAGCGCAAAAAAAATAGTTGCTTATCTCGACTCACGCGCCGATATCGTCATTGTTTCTTTTCACGGTGGCGCTGAAGGAGAAAGCCGCGATCACGTGTTGCGTGCGCACGAAATTTTTCTTGGTGAAGACCGCGGTGATGTGTATGCGTTCGCGCACGGTGTGATAGACGCCGGTGCTGATCTTGTTTTCGGAAGCGGTCCGCATGTAACGCGCGGTGCGGAAGTTTACAAAGATCGTTTCATTGCTTACAGTTGCGGAAATTTCTGCACCTACAATCGTTTTAATTTAAAAGGGAAATGCGGCCATGCTCCAATCGTAATGGTGAAAGTGGACCGGCATGGAAAATTTCTCGGCGGAAAAATAATTGCAACGAAGCAGGAGGGTGAAGGAGGGCCGGTTCCTGATCCGGCAAATTCAGTGATCAATGAAATGATCGCGCTCTCTACAAATGATTTTCCCGAATCGAAACTGGTAATTGAAGCGGATGGAAAGATGTACGTGAAATTTTAAAACGTACTGTAAAAGTTAGCTTCTTATTGCTATACTTTTTAGTATTTTGAAAACTGGTTTTAAAAAAATCTTCCTGAAGGATCGCAGAAAAAAACAGGAAATAAAAACAGGGAAAACCTCAGTGCAATTTCAGTTCATCTTTTCCTTCGACAAACATTCTCATGAGAGGTCCGCTCATCAAACTCGTAACAATAGCCATGAAAACGATCGCGACGAAAACCGGGAGTGAAATGATCTGTGCATCCAATGCAAGTGTTCCGAGAATGATCCCCATCGATCCGCTGGCGTTCAATCCGAAAGCGACGGCGAGTGAATTTCTCGTTGAAAGTCCGCCGAGTTTTGCGCCCGTTGTCGCGCCAATAAGTTTTCCCGCACAAGCAAGCACAAGAACGACCGCCACGATCTTCCAGTCAAAATTACCAATGAAGTCCACCTTCAATCCGATCGAAACAAAAAACAGCGGCGCGAAAAAATTCGTGACAAACTGCAGAATGATATCGCGCGCCTGTTGCTTGAGGTGAACAGAATCGCCGATCGCAATTCCGGCAATGAATGCGCCGAGTATCGCGTGAATGTTTATGCTTTCGGTGAATGCCGAGCAAAGCAAACACAAACCAAGACTCATCGCGAGCACTCCGCCCGGCCAGGAAAGTTTCGTCTGTATCCACGGCATGATGCGGTCAATTATTTTTCGCCCGATGAAGAGCATGAACGCACCGAATGCAATAATGTAAAAGATCGTGGAGCCAAGACTCAGTGTATTGTGATTATGTCCGCTCATGGAAAGAATGAACGAGAAGAATAACCATCCGACAAGATCATTGAACATCGCCGATGCAATGATGATCATTCCCACATTCGTCTTAAATAAATTCATGTCCATGAGAATTCTCGCGATCACCGGCAATGCGGAAATGGAAAGCGCTGTTCCAAGAAAAAGTGAGAACAGCAAACGATTTTTTTCATCACCGATCACACCGAAAAATTGCGGATAATACCATGCGATGGCGAAGCCCGTGAAGAATGGTATGATCATACTTCCGACCGCAGTAAAAACCGCCGTCTTCCCTTGCCGCAATACCATCGGCAACTGCACTTCCATTCCGGCGACGAACAACAGCATGATCACCGACAAACTAAAAATTCCATCGAGCGCGATCGAAACATGCTGGTTTGTTGTAAGCGGAAAAAGATAATTGAAAAGATTGGGACATAATCTTTGCAGCACAGTCGGGCCAAGCAGGATGCCGACAAATAATTCTCCCATCACCACCGGCAGTTTCAGTTTTTTGCCGAGCTCCGAAATTATTCTCGAAAGCACGAGCATCGTACTGATGGCGAGCAACAGGATGACAAGATCGTTATGTTCCAGTTTTGCGATCATCAGTGACTGATCCTCGAGTGAACGATGAGTACGTTGCCCGGAAGATTTTCCAGGACATATTCCATATCGTGAGTAAAGATGCGATCCATCAATCCATATTTCTGATCGGGAGAATTCAGCACAAGCAGGTCAGCTTTTTTTGATTCCGCATATTGCCTTATGGCGAATCCGGGTTTTCCGTTCAGCGGTTTATCGGTGATGTTGATCTGATCATCTTTGGAAAGTTCGTGAACGAGCTGATGGATCTTGTTGCGTTCGTGTTCGCCGAATTCTTTTTTGATGCGCGACGCTTCGATCGCCGTCGTATCTGTGGCAACACTCATCGCGAATTCCGCCTGTTGCGATTCCATGGCAACGATCAATTCTTTTCCGCCTGTTTGTTTTGCGAAATACAACGCAGTGCGGATCGTATGTTCCGTTTTGGGATTTTCAAGTCCGTTCACCATCAGTTTGCGGAACTTCGATCCGTTTTTTGCCGGCGCGGTAAGCAGCAACACCGAACATTTTGCGCGGCGCGAAATTTTTCTTGCGACAGATCCGAGATAGAAGCGCAATACATTTTCTTTGCGCAACGCACCTACTACTAAAAGGTCTACAGCATTGAGTTTACATAATTCAAGAAGTGTGGTCACGGGGTTTCCGTTGTTCCAGATCACTCTTGTTTTTTTCTCATCTATGCCGAGATTACGGAATGCTTCATCGAGTTTCGCTTCTTTGCTCCGATTCCGTTCCCCAATATGAAAAACGATCAGTTGCGCGTTGAAGGCAGTGGCCAGACGATACGATTCTCCGAGCAGATCTTCGAGGCGGGGCGAGAAAGCGACGGCGACTCCTATTGTTTCGATCGGGAAAGGTGGCCTTCCTTTGAGTTTTGTGTAATCCATTTGCGGGTTTATGACAGATTTCTGTAAAAATAAGGAAATGGTTATGAGTTATGGGTCAAAATAAACTCATAACTCAAAACCCAAATCCGCACTGCAAAATACCCCGTATATTGTAGCAGAAATGATCATACTCATCTTCTTTCTCTGCCACTGGTTTCTCTCACTTTTCTGCCAGACTTTTTTTCTGCATCGCTATTGTTCGCACAAAATGTTCACGATGTCGAAAGGATGGGAACGTACTTTTTATTTTTTCACTTTCCTCACGCAGGGTTCTTCCTTTCTGAATCCGCGTGCGTACGCCATCATGCACCGCATGCACCACGCATACAGCGATACGGATAAAGATCCGCACTCGCCGCATTTTATCAAAGATGTTTGGGGGCTCATGATGAAAACCAAACGCATTTACCAGGATTTCGTGAAATACAAAACAGAACCCGAACCGGAATTCCTCATTCATTATCCAACCTGGCCTTTGCTCGACAAGATAAGCGACAGTTGGCTGGTGCGTATTTTTTTCGGCGCTGCTTATTTCGTTTTCTATTTTTTCTTTGCAACACACTGGTGGATGTATGCGTTGCTTCCGATTCATTTTCTCATTGGGCCGATACAGGGAGCCATTGTCAACTGGTGCGGACACAAATACGGTTACCAGAATTTCAACAATAAAGATCATTCCAAGAATACGATTCCTGTGGAATTATTTTTAATGGGTGAATTAATGCAGAACAATCACCATAAAAGTCCGAACAATCCCAACTTCGCAAAAAAATGGTTTGAGTTCGATCCGACGTATCCTGTTATGAAAGTATTTCACTGGTTACATATTATTCAACTTCGAAGACAGTGAAAAAAGTTGGTCATCGGTTTTGTTGGTAGTTGATGGTAGCATCAGCTTGCAAAACCACCAACGAGCAACCAAAAAATCGCCAACAAAAAAATGAATCCCTTCATCGAAATTCCCCTCGTCTCATTCGCCTGCTGCTCCATCGTGATGATCATCATCTGGATATGGGCTTATAGAATTCAGAATGCCGGAGTCGTTGATATTTTCTGGGCATTCAATTTCACGATCATTGCTGCGGTGATTTATTTCATGGCCGATGGATATGCGCCGCGCAAAGAAGTAGTTTGCATTCTCGCGGCATTGTGGAGTTTGCGTTTGGGAATTTATCTTCTCATTCGCGTGGGTTCTCATCTTGATCATGAAGAAGGCCGCTATGCGCAATTGAGAAAAGAATGGGGGCCAAAACCGGATCGTACTTTTTTCTTTTTTTTCCAGGCGCAGGCGTTGTCGAATATTTTTCTTGCTACACCTTTCTTCATCATCGCTTTGAATAAAACAGATCACCTTTCCATTCCTGAAATGACCGGCGCAGGAATGTGGCTGCTCTCGATAATCGGTGAAGGTGTTTCTGACTGGCAATTGAAAAATTTCAAAAAAGATCCGGCCAATAAAGGAAAAGTGTGTGAAGCAGGATTGTGGGGATGGTCGCGTCATCCGAATTATTTTTTCCAGTTCATGATATGGGTCTCCGTTTTTATTCTCGCACTTTCGAGCAATTGGGGATGGATCTCTTTTGTTTGTCCGCTCACGATCTTCATGCTCATCTGGAAAGTCACCGGAATTCCAATGACCGAAGAACAGTCGGTGCGATCGAGAGGAGATCTCTACCGCGATTACCAACGAAGAGTAAGTGTGTTTGTTCCATTACCTCCTAAGAAAAAGTAATCCGTGCTGATCCGTGAAATCAGTGGCAAATTTCCTGTCGAGAGTATTTATTAATACTACAGTAATCTTGCCACTGATTGCACAGGTTTTCACTGACTCATTTGTAAATCAGTCTCAATCTGTAATCTGTAATCTCCATACAAATCTGTAATCCTCCCTGGTGAATATCGATTCCCTTCTCGAAAAAAATCTCCTCCCCGACTCCGCCATTCGCGCCGGGATCAGAAAATTATTAAAACAACGCTTGCGCGAAGAAAAAAGATCTTCGCCCGATGAGCAGCAAAAACATTTCAATTCACTGATCGAGCTCTGCAGAAATTCTCCCATTGCCATTGAAACAAAAGCTGCGAATGAACAGCATTACGAAGTGCCAACTGAATTTTACCAATATTGCCTCGGGCCGAATTTAAAATACAGCAGCGCATTTTATAAACCCGGTATCACTTCGCTCGCGCAGGCGGAGGCCGATATGCTCGCACTCACCTGTGAGCGGGCGGAGCTTAAAGACGGAATGGAAATTCTCGAACTTGGTTGCGGATGGGGATCACTCACGTTGTGGATGGGAAAATATTTTCCGAATGCAAAGATCATCGCGGTTTCCAATTCACGTACACAGAAAGAATTCATTGATTCCGCGGCGAAAGAAAGAGGAATAAAAAATATTGAGATCATCACCGCCGACATGAATGCGTTCAGCACGGATAAAAAATTCGATCGCGTTGTTTCCGTTGAAATGTTCGAGCACATGCGCAATCACAGAATGCTTTTGAAAAAAATTTCCGACTGGATGAAAGACGATGCTAAATTATTCGTTCACATTTTTGTTCACCGCGAATATTTATATTTTTTTGAATCGAAAGATGAATCGGATTGGATGTCGCGCTATTTTTTCACGGGCGGAATGATGCCTTCCGATCATTATCTCTATTACTGGAATGAAGATCTGAAAGTGAAAAAACACTGGCGCGTTTCCGGGATGCATTATTCAAAAACTTCCGAGGCGTGGCTGGAAAATATGGACCGGAATAAAAATTCCATTCTTCCGTTATTCGGGAAAACCTACGGAAATGAAAATGCAAAAAAATGGTGGGTGTACTGGCGCGTGTTCTACATGTCGTGCGCAGAATTGTGGGGCTATAAGAATGGAGAAGAATGGTTCGTGGGGCATTATTTGCTGGGGAAATAGAAGAGTACGTTCTCCTGGAATTTATTTCTACAGAATCAGTGATGGAAAAACTTCGAAGACTGGAAAAGTTCAAGTGAGTCGCTGATCATTAACTGACAATTATCAATAAAACACGGCGGATAAATTTTCGTCCTGTTTTATTTTCCCTTCCTTTTATCCAAACGTGACATTAATCACTGTTCGCAGCAACCACGATCATGTGGTGTAAATGCAGTGCTGACTTTCTTTGCCCTGTCTTAATAACACATCACATGCGAAAATTTTTATTTCTTTCTCTCCTGCTTCTAGTAGTAAGCGAATTTGATCTCAAAGCACAGAATGCATCCTGCGATCCTTCGGTTCCATTCTTCAACGTTGACCTGACGGGTCAGCCGAACGGATGGTGGACATCTCCAACTCATTCCCGGAACGGACATTGCTGCACCGCAACAGGAGGAGACAATTGCACTTCATTCGATGTAACGCTCGACACCGGTGCCGCGATGGTTGAAATGGGATTCGATATTATTCACGATCCATCACAAGCCATTCCTTCCGGATCCATGTATTACCAGATCAATTGCGGTCCACCGGTTGCAGTTGGTTCGCCTGTTTGTATAACAGGAGTTGGTCCGCATCACATTACTTTTTGTAAACCGGGAAACAATACAAATACATATTACATCAAATCGATTCCAAAACCACTGTTCCCGCATAATGATACAACGCGCATCGGTTGCAATCTGCCAATACATGTACTCGGACTTGTAGAAAGTTCGATCACATGGCAATCCATTTTTCCGGGCGCGCCAGGACAATACAATAGTTATCTCAGTTGCATCAGTCAATGTGATACGGTGTTGTACACTCCTGCAGTTGGTGCACCGGCATTCATTGATTACAGAATATGCGGAACACCGATCGCGACACTTTGCGGATATGTAGCGACGTGCGGAGTTGTGCGCATCTATAATATGAGCACTCTCGCAGGAAGTGTAACTCCGAGTTCGGCTACCTTCTGTACCAATGGACCGGGCGTGCTTCTTACCGGATCAGTTTCCGGCGGACAATCTCCATACTCTTACACATGGAGAAATACTTCACTCATTACAGTTGGAACTTCTACAACATACAACGCGACACTTGGAGGAACATACAGTCTTGAAATAAGAGATATTCTTTATGATTCACTTCACTGTCCTGCTTTACACATCAGTGTTCCTGTTACAGCAGTTCCTCCTCCGACTGTGAATGCAGGTGCGGATCAGACCTTGTGTCCAACAACTCCTTCTGCAGTTCTTAGCGGAACAGTAACGAATGCAACAGGTGGAATCTGGACCGGTGGTGCAGGAACATTTGTTCCAAACAATACTTCACTCACTGTCGGATATACTCCAACTGCAGCGGAGATCGCTTCGGGAGCAGTTACACTCACACTCACTTCAACTGGTGCGGGTGGCGGATGTTCCGCAGCAACAGATCAGGTGACATTACATTTTCCTTCACCACTTGTTGTGACTGTTCCCGACGTGAATGTAGGTTGCAGTAGTAGTACTGGAGCGCTCACTTCAACTGTTACAGGTGGAACAACACCTTATGCTTATTCATGGAGCACAGGTGCGGTGACTGCGAATATTTCCGCAGCTGCTGGAACATATTGTCTTTCTGTAATGGATAATCTCGGATGCATCAGCACCGATTGCGGAACGATCACACAACCTTCTTCGCTTTCCATTATTACTTCGAGTACTCCATGTTCAACAAATGGTGGCAACGATGGAACTGCTACTGCCAATGTTAGTGGTGGAAGTGCTCCATATACTTACCTCTGGTCGAATGGCGGAACTACTTCTACCATTTCCGGTCTTATCTATGGAGTATATGTTGTAACAGCAACAGATGCGAACGGATGCCAGATCGCTTCGAGCATTGTCGTGAATGAACCACGATGCAACGCGTACAACGTTGTTGCGTCAAGTACAAATATTCTCTGCAATGGAAATGCATCAGGCACAGCAACTGCAACTGTTATTGCCGGAACACCATCCTACACATATCTGTGGAGTGATCCTTTATTTCAAACAACACAAGTTGCAACCGGACTCACAGCTGGAGCATATCAGTGTCTCGTTACCGACGCGAACAATTGTTCCAAAGTGGTGAACGTTACCATCACGCAACCAACACAACTCATAAATACTATGACGCACACAAACGTTACAGCGATTGGTGGTAATGATGGAAGCGCTGCAGCGAATATTTCAGGTGGAACTCCGGTTTACACTTACACATGGAGTAATGCTGCAACTACTTCTTCCATCAACACGCTTGTTGCGGGAACATATTCCGTGCTCGTGCATGACGCGAACAATTGCACATTGATCGATAGCGTTCAGATCACTCAACCTCCTTGTAATAATCTTACTGTTGCCGTTGCGGCGACTGCGGTTTCCTGCAATGGTGGAAATAATGGTACAGCAACCGCGATCGTTTTATTCGCTAACAACCCGATCTCTTATTTGTGGAGCAATGGTGCAACAACTTCAACAGTTAATGGACTGAGCGCGGGTAATTACAGTTTATCAATTACTGATGCGCACAACTGCACGAACTTTGTCAACTTCACCATCACTCAGCCATCTGCTCTGAGCAGTGTTCTCTCTCCTACAAACATCAGTTGCAATGGTTCGCTCAATGGAACGATTGAACAAACTGTTTCAGGAGGAACTTTCCCTTATACTTATTCCTGGTCGAATGGACTTGGTGTAGAAGACCAGGCAAATCTTTCAACCGGAACATACAGCGTACTCATTACCGATTCGCATGGTTGCACAACAACAGCAACTACCATCATCACCGAACCTGCTATACTCCTTGCAACTTCTTCCAATACACAAGTAACTTGTCATGGAGGAAATGACGGAGCGATCGACGTAAGCATGAGCGGAGGTGTTACACCTTATGTGTACAACTGGAGTACTGGCGCAACAACGCAGGATATCAGCGGACTCACATTCGGAAATTACACACTCACTATTACGGATGCAAACGGATGCGGACTCATCAATCCATTTGATGTCGCGATCAACGAACCTGCTGATGTGAATATTGATTCTATAATTAAAGTTTGTCCTGCTCCCGGCAGTGGACTTTCTTCGGTGACAGTTTATCCTTCCGGCGGATCTAATCTTACTTACCAGGTTTCATTTGATAATGGTATTACATTTCTCGGAAGCGGAATTTACAATACGATGCTCGCTGTAGGACAATCTTACCAGGTAGTCGTTCATGATAACAACGGATGCACAACTCCGGCAGCAACTACACTTGTCATTCCACCTGCTGTAGATATTCAAACTGTTTCTTTCAATCCATGCATCGCTGACGGTGTAACATCTATTCCGGTAACACTAACTGCAACCGGTGGAAATGGCGGCCCGCTTTATTTTTCATTCGATAATGGAGTGACGTATCTCGGCGCAAATATTTTCACAACAAATCTTGCAACAGGAAACAGTTACAACATTATCGTAAAAGATTCGAGCGGATGCGTTTCTGTAACGGAACCGATCAGCATTCCGAATGAGATCATTCCTTCAGGAGTTACTTCTTCATTCGCAGGCGGATTCCAGGTTTCCTGCAATGGAAGTACAGACGGATCAATTGATCTGAGTGCAATCGGAGGAAGTGGCGCTTACACTTATTCATGGTCTAACGGAGCGACAACAGAAGATCTCAGCAACATCGCTGCAGGAACTTACAGTGTTGTCATCACGGATGCGCTCGCATGCACGGACACGCTCAACTTCACACTCGCACAGCCAACTGTACTCACTTCTTCTACTGTTGCTTTCTCCGGATTCAACGGAAATAATGTAAGCTGCAATGGTTCTTCAAACGGATCAGTGGATTTAACAGTGAATGGTGGTGTAACAACTTACACTTACAACTGGAGTAACGGTTCTACAACAGAAGATATTTCTTCACTTGCCGCAGGAATATATTCTGTCACGATCACCGACGCGAATGGATGTACTACTACATCTTCTGTAACACTTACAGAACCATCTGCAATGATCGCTGATATTCAACCAACGAATGTGTTGTGTTTTGGAAATGCGACTGGCGCAGCAGATCTTACTCCTGGCGGTGGCGTATCACCTTACACTTTCAATTGGTCGAATGGAAATACAACAGAAGATCTCGGTTCACTTTCTTCAGGTTCATATTCTGTAACGTTCACAGATGCGAATGGATGTCAGCTTACGTCGAGCATCACGATCACTCAGCCAACAGATCTGATCACATCCGGAGTTACAACAGATCTCACTTGTTTTCAGAATTCCACAGGCGCTATTGATGTAACAACAAGTGGCGGAACGAGCGGATACACTTACTACTGGAGCAATGCATCAACAACTGAAGATGTAAGCAATCTTTCATCCGGAAATTATTCGGTGACGGTCACTGATGCGAACGGCTGCAGTGATAATCTTTCATTCACATTGACAGAACCAACACTACTCACTACTTCGATTACTGCACTGAGTAATTACAACGGTTACAATATCGGTTGCGCAGGAAATTCAGATGGAACAATTGACATCACGAGCGCAGGCGGAACACCCACGTACACCTACGTGTGGAGCAACAGCGCTGTTACCGAAGATGTGAATAATCTGAGCGCGGGAACATATTCTGTAAATGTCACTGATGCGAATGGATGCACAAGTACATTAGCCGTCACACTCACTCAACCTGTTGCGCTCGGGCTTACTTCCACACAACAAAATGTCTTATGCAACGGATTCAATACCGGATCAATTGATATTACCATGAGTGGCGGAGTAAATCCTTACACTTATTCCTGGTCAAACAGCGCGACAACAGAAGATATTTCCGCGATCACTTCAGGATCTTATTCTGTAAGCGTAACCGATGCGAACGGATGTGTACTCACCAATTCATTTGTCATCTCGCAATTGTCACCTATGATTCTCTCGAACACAAGTCTCAACCCACTCTGCTTCGGCGATAACAACGGATCAATTGATCTGAGTGTTAACGGCGGACTTGCACCTTACACTTACACCTGGTCGAACGGACAAAGCACGCAGGATATTTCAGCGCTCGCTTCCGGATCGTATACAGTGAATGTAATTGACGCGAACAATTGTTCATCTGGCGATACCATTCTACTCACCGACAATTCTCCAATGAGCAGCAGCGTTTCAAGCCCGGTGCAGACTGACGGATTCAACGTCACTTACTCCGGTGGAAGTGACGGATCCATTCAGATCACTGTGAACGGTGGTGTTACTCCATACACTTATGCATGGAGCAACGGCGCTTCTACTGAAGATCAATCAAACATTCCTGCCGGAAATTATTTCGTCATCATCACAGACGCGAACGGATGCAGCACTACAACATCAATTCTGCTCAGCGAACCATTCGTGTTGCAGATGCCAACCGGTTTCTCACCGAACGGAGACGGAAACAATGATTTCTTCGTGGTACACGGACTCGAAGCTTTTCCTCAGAATAAAATTGAAGTCTTCAATCGCTGGGGAAATAAAGTGTGGCAGGCGGATGATTACATGAACACATGGGAAGGCACCACTTCTTCCGGCGACAAACTTCCTGACGGTACTTATTTCGTGATCCTCAACATTTCTGACGGACAGAAAGTGCTC
This sequence comes from Bacteroidota bacterium, assembly GCA_016194975.1. Lineage (NCBI taxonomy): Bacteria > Pseudomonadati > Bacteroidota > Bacteroidota bacterium. The sequence continues at coordinate 58,007 of JACQAM010000012.1, read as the reverse complement.
AACGGTTACATCGACATACGCAGATAAAAGTTCAATCTGAAAATAAAATGAAAATGAAAAATCTCATACAGGCATTTGCGGCGATGATACTTCTCGCCCTGCCAATGAAAATTTCCGCACAGCAGGATCCCATGGTGAGTCAGCACATGTTCAGCGGACACTTCCTTAATCCCGCTTATGCCGGGAGTCATGATTACGCCAACATCACTGCGCTCGGAAGAAAGCAGTGGGTGGGATTCGATGGATCGCCCTACACGTCTTACCTGAGTTTCGATATGCCGGTGCACGGAAAAAATATCGGCATTGGCGGAATCATTCTGAATGATCACATCGGTGTTACTGACAGAAGTGAAATTTCTGCGTCACTTTCGTATCACCTGAAACTCGGTGAGAAAGCAACGATCGCGGCGGGCATACGTGCGGGCGAAACTTATTATCGTGCAAAACTTACAGATCTCACGATCTGGGACCAGGCCGATCCTGTATTCACCAGCAACATCAACGGAAAAATTTTGCCGATTGCCGGTGCAGGAATTTATTTTTACACGAAAAGAATGTATGCAGGAATTTCGATTCCCAATGTCATCAGTTACAAACCCGGAACGGCTCTCAATCTTGCTTCTGAAAATATCCCGATGCTGGAACGCCATTATTTTGCAACGGCAGGTTATGCAATTCCCGCAGGAAAAAACCTCGATATTAAACCATCTGTGCTTGTAAAATATACTCCGCTGGCGCCTGTTGAATTTGATTACAGCCTGAATTTTTTCTTCTACAAAACTCTTTGGATCGGCGGAACATATCGAAGCGGAGATGGAGTGATCGCTATGACGGAATACCAGGCGACAAAAAATCTCCGCATCGGTTACGCTTATGACATGTCGCTCACGCATCTCAGGAATTACAATTCCGGTTCGCACGAAATCATGCTTGCATGGGATTTTATCAAAGATCAGGCAGTACGCTATCACTCACCACGTTTCTTCTAAAAATAATTTTATGAAAAAATATTCTATCTCTATTGTAACGCTGCTTTTATTTTTTTCATCGTGCGGAAATAAAATGATGAAAGAAGCAGAAAAAGAATACGGTAATTATGAATATGCATCTGCCGCAAAACTGTATGAAAATATTCTGAAATCGGAAACCAATGATATGGCTATGCTTCATCTTGCAGATTGTTATCGCAAAATGAATAAGGAAACCGAAGCTGATACATGGTATTCGAGAGCCATCCAATCATCCGCCGCTTCTCCTGCCGATAAACTTCATTATGCCGAAGTGCTGCAGGAAGAAGGAAAATACAATGATGCGATCGCGTTGCTGGAAGATTATCTTCAATCATCGCCGTATGATGTAGCCGCAAAAAACAAACTTGCCTCCTGCAAAAATCCCGGGCAATTTTCTACAGCCAATCCATTTTATATTGTGGAGCCTGTAGTTTTTTCTTCCACATCAGATATTGCCTGCTTTAGCCCGTTCATCGCCAACGGGAAAATTTATTTTACTGCAGAAGCTCCGTTGCAACCCGGAATGAAAACCGATAACTGGACTGGAAACGGTTACCTCGATATTTTTGAAGCGAACACCATCGATAAAATTCCTTCTCCACTCTCCGGTACTGTCAACAGCAACCTGCACGAAGGCACCGCCATCATTTCTCCTTCGGGCGACATGATGTATTTTACACGCAGCAGAATGGTGAACAATAAACCCGGCCAGGCGAAGAACAACGATAATCATCTCGAGATCTGCCAGGCGCATGGAACAAATGATAACTGGACCGATGTGAGTTCACTTCCTTTCAACAGTACTGAATATTCCTGTGGCCATCCTTCATTGACTTCCGACGGAAAAAGAATGTTTTTTATTTCTGATATGCCCGGCGGAATGGGTGGTACCGATATTTATTATTCCAACTTCGTGAACGGTCAATGGAGCAAACCGGTGAATGCAGGAAATTCCATTAACACCAATGGCAACGAAATGTTTCCGACCATTCATAATATCACGAATGGGAAAGATGAATTTTATTTTTCTTCTGATGGAATGACCGGTGCCGGCGGACTCGATATTTTCCGCTGCGCAATGGAAAACAGTCTTCCTGTAAAACCGGAACGGCTTTCCGCACCGTTCAATTCTTCCGCTGACGATTTCGGGATTGTGTTTAATGAAAACGGAACGAGCGGATATTTTTCCAGCAATCGCGAAAATGCCGATGGATCGGACAGGATCTATAGTTTTGTGCGACGCACACCGCAGTTTTTTGTGAAAACAAATGTGAGAGACAAATCTTCCGGCGATGCACTTACCGCAACAACCATCGAAGTAAAAAACAGTACGACCGGAAAAACTTTCAATCTTGTTACGGATAATGATGGCACCATTTTCTTTCCTGCCGATTCAACTACCGGTTATAGCTTCTGCATTCACAGAACAGAATATTTCACTTGCTTCGGCGGATTGACAACGGGAGGATTCAAAGGAACATTCAGCGACACATCTTACATCACACTTCTTGCAGAAAAAATCGTGATCAATAAACCGATCCGGCTTGAAAATATTTATTACGACTACAATAAGTGGAACATTCGTCCTGATGCGGCAGTGGAACTCGATAAACTCGTGAAGATTCTGCAGGATAATCCACAAATAAAAATTGAATTGAGTTCGCACACCGACAGCCGGGGAAGCGATAAATATAACATGACCCTTTCACAGAAACGTGCGCAGTCGGCTGTAGATTATATTGTTTCCAGGGGAATAAGCCGCGATCGCATTACAGCGAAAGGTTATGGAGAAACTGTTCCGCTCAATCGTTGTGTGAATGGAGTGAAATGCACGGAGGAAGAATACCAGTGGAATCGTAGAACTGAATTCAAGGTGACGAAAATTTTTCAGTAAGGAAGTGAAGATCTCTCCTTCAGCTTTTTTTCGGAATACCCCTTGCTCTGCGAACAAATTTTACGATGAGACTGAAATACATGTACGTGAGGAACGGAACAACAACCACACTGAGTTTATTGAATTCCCATGCTTTCCTGAAATCGAAATGAAGCATGTGCATGACTGCGCGTGTGCTTCCGCACCCGAAACAAGTACGATTGAAAAAATAAACGGAAGGGCAAAGCACTTCACCATGATCAAAAAAATCAGCGGGGAGAATAAGCAACACGACTGGCGTAATTGCTATTCCCCCCGCTAAAATCCAAAACAATAATCGTTTCACTGAAAACTATCAGGAATTTTTATTGACCACGACGATCGCGTAAATAATTCCTGGCAGGCAGAAAAGGAATCCAAGAAGAACACAGATGATCACTTTCTTCACGTCCCAATCTGTTGCAAGTCCTACAGCAAGCCATGGAATAAAAATAGCAAGAACGATGAGCAGTCCTTTGCTCGGTCCGCCGTGCCCTGCACTTTTGCTTTTTGTCGGTGCTTTTTTCACAACTGCAGAAGGAGCAGCATTTACTGCCTTATGCGAAGCAATAGCAGGAATAATATTTGCAACTGCGTTTTTCTTAACAACAGGAGCAACACGCGCTGCATTAGCTACAGTCGCAACAGCAGATTGATTTTCATTTGCTGCAACGGTGTTCGCTGTTTGAGATGGAAGCACTCCCACCTGTTTTGCAACATCGTTATTGTTGTTGTTTGTTGTTGTAATTTCTTTGTTGTGGTTCCATTCAACATGATAACCTTTCATGTACTGGCGTTTCTCCATAGAACAGGAGTTGAACATGAACGCGGCCATAACGAGCGCCGCGCAGGAGAGGATAATTTTTTTCATAAAGTCTATTATTTGGTTTGAGTGCTAATGTAATTGAATTAATCTGATGTGGAAATGGTGTACATTAAACGGGGGCCGGAATTATGAACAATTTATTTTACGGTGTTAACTCATAGGTAAACGCAACAGAAATTGTTAAATCAGGGCAGCTATCTTTGATCTATGAAAATTTCCGAAGCACAAAAAACTGTTGACCGCTGGATAAAAAAATACGGCGTTCGTTATTTCAATGAACTCACAAATACTGCTATTCTCATGGAAGAAGTGGGTGAAGTGGCACGCATTATGGCAAGAAAATACGGCGAGCAGTCATTTAAAAAATCGGACAGGAAAATAAAACTCGAGGATGAAATGGCCGATGTGCTGTTCGTTTTAATTTGTCTTGCGAATCAAACCGGTGTGGATCTTGAAAAAGCGCTGAAGAAAAATCTTGAAAAAAAAACGAAACGTGATGGGAAGAGGCATAAGGGGAATGAGAAATTAAAATAATGTGCTAACGGATCAATGTTGCCAATGGGAGAATGGGTGCTGTTTGAGTTGTGGAAATCCGCGGGATGGCTTTTGCGCGCAAAGAAAATTTGATGCACCGTACCATTTTATTTAGCCCCGATACCGCCACTTCCCGAACACGTTCGGGATTGGTGGTAGCGGGAATGCAGGAATTTTAATGAGAAGAAGCCGCCGCTCCAAAAAAATATTTTGATTTAAATTTGGTTTATAACATAAACTACTCTATGTTTGTACCCGAATCACAGGTTTTACCAATGAAAACACATTTGAAATTCACACTTCTGCTGGCGCTGATCTTTTTCAGCAACGGAATTTTTGCTTCCACCACGGTGAGTGGAACAGTGCGCGATACCAAAGGACAACCCGTTCCTTATGCAAATCTCATTCTGAAAGACACGTACGACGGAGCTTCGGCAGACGATAAAGGAAATTATTCTTTCACGACCGATGAAACCGGAACGTTCACACTCATCTGCCACCAGGTGGGATTTGAAGAAGTGCAAAAACCAATTACGCTGAACGGAACAGACGTGAAAATGGATTTTGTTTTAAAAGCCATTGCGAATGAACTGGAAGTGGTGACGATCTCGGCTGGCACCATAGAAGCGAGCGATGAAAAAAGAACAACAGTTTTAAAACCACTCGACATAGTGACAACAGCCGGAGGGCAGGGAGATATTTACGGAGCGGTGCAAACGCTTCCCGGCGCAACAAAAGTGGGAGAGCAGGAAGGATTATTTGTGCGCGGCGGAACGGGAAACGAAACGAAGACGATCATTGACGGGCTGAATGTGAATAATCCTTTTTTCTCTTCTGTTCCTGATATTGCATCGCGCGGAAGATTTTCCCCTTTTCTTTTTAAAGGAACTGTTTTTTCTACCGGCGGTTATTCCGCGCAATACGGGCAGGCGCTCTCGTCGGCGCTCGTGCTCGAGACGCAGGATCTCCCGACCGAATCGGCTTCCACGCTTGCATTTTCTTCTGTGGGAATCGGCGCGGGCCACAATCACCTGTGGGCCGATAAAAATATGTCGGCCGGATTCGATTTTAATTATACAAATCTTGCGCCTTATTATACATTGGTAAAACAGAAAGATAATTATATACGAATGCCGCAGTTTGACGGAGCATCGGTGAACTTCAGGAAAAAATTCGGCGAGACTTCCATTCTTAAATTCTACGGATATTTCAATTATGGAGATCTTGCACTGAAGCGTCCGGATATTGACAGTGTGAATGGATACCGCTCCCTTTTCGATCTTCGGAATTCGGATGCCTACACGAATCTGAGTTTCCGGAAATATTTCGGTGATAAATGGAGAATGGATGCAGCGGTTTCTACGGCCTTCGATCACAATGAAATTCTTGCGAATACCGATACGATCCGTTCGTACAATGCACTTTCGCAGGGAAAATTAATGGGCACAAGATATTTTCTGAAGCGCGATCAATTCCGTTTCGGTGCAGAATACCAGTATTTCATTGACAAAAGCCGCTTCGATCAGTACAATACAAACATGTATGATAATTATATTTCCGGTTTCGGCGAAGCCGATATTTATCTCGGGCCGAAATTCGTTGCACGTGTGGGCGGGCGCGCGGAAAACAGTTCGCTTCTTGCAAAAACAAATGTTGCACCTCGCGTATCGCTCGCTATGCGCGCGGGAAAAAATAATCAGCTGAGCATGGCTTACGGAGATTTCTACCAGAAGCCGACCAATGATATTCTTTACCGTACCACTGCTCTCGGGTTTGAAAAAGCAACGCATTACATTCTGAGTTTTCAGCATGTGGATGACAGCATCACGCTGCGTGTGGAAGCTTATTACAAAAAGTACGATGACCTCGTTACATTTTTTCCTTCTTACACCAATGGAGGCCACGGATACGCGCAGGGCTTCGACGTTTTCTGGCGCGACAAAAAAACTTTCAAAAATGTAGATTACTGGATCTCGTACACCTACGTCGATTCAAAACGGCTTTATCGTGATTTTCCCGTTGAGGCGACTCCGGCATTCGTTTCCACGCACAATGCGAATATTGTCATTAAAAAATTCTTTCCCAAGATCATGACATCGGTAGGATTCACCTATACTTATTCGAGCGGAAGGCCCTATTACAATCCCAATAATCCGGTATATCTCGGCGACAAAACCTATGATTATCATGTCATCAATCTCAATGCAAGTTACCTGACAAAAATAGCAGGAGCATTTACGGTAATTGTAGTTTCAGTGACCAACGTTCCCGGCTTCAATAATGTTTACGGTTACCGTTATTCTTATGATGGAGCACGCCGCGAATCGATAGCTCCTCAATCGAAACGTACTTTTTTCATTGGCATGTTCATGAGTTTCGGAACAGACCGGAGAAAAGATGTGATTAATAATACGAACTGAGAGATGAGAACTGAGAGGTGAGAATTGAGAATTGAGAATATAATTAGAATAGATTGATCGATTAATTAACCAGTCACCAGTAACTTAAAACCCGAAACTTAAAAATAAAAACATGAAACATCTTCTTCCCTTATTACTCCTGTTCCCGCTGAATGCTAATTCGCAGACAGACACCGCAAAAAATTCCATGAGTCCGAAATTCGTTTCAGCAATGGAAAAACAGATCGCTGTGCTCGATACGGCCACACTTCCATCCACATACCAGCAATGTTACAACGGATTCGAGCGGTTGGGAAATGCCGAGAAGAAAGAATGGTTGCCTTCTTATTACATGTCGCTCTGCCTGATCATGGAATCATTCACCTGCGATACAAAAAAAGTAGATGACTATTGCGACCAGGCCTGGTCGATGCTTGATCACGCCGATTCACTTAACCCGGACAAACGATGGGATACAGTGAATACAGAGAAGTCAGAAATTTTCATTCTGCGTTCCTTGTGTTTTTCATCGCGCATACGCGTGAATCCAATGTCGCGCGGATCGAAAGACGGACCCCAGTCGGCATCGTTACTTGACTCTGCTCAGAAATTCAATGCGGAAAATCCCAGAATTTATTTGTTGCGCGGACAAGGATTATTTTATACACCGAAAGCTTTCGGTGGAGGAAAAGACAAAGCGAAACCGATACTGGAAGATGCACAAAAAAAATTCGGAACATTCGTACCGGCAAGCAGCATTCATCCTAAATGGGGAAAAAAACAAGCGGACGATATGCTGGCACAATGTAAATGAAATGACAAATTCCAAAACAAAAATTCCAAATAACAACTTCTCATAACTCATAACTCACAAATCATAACTCACAAATCACAACCAACATGAAAACCATTACACAAAAAATCATTCTCGCAGCAGCGATTTTCTTTCCGCTTCTCACGCACGCGCAACCGCCCGTACTTCTGAACGCCGATTATTACATGCCCGGCGCAAGTGCGCAATACAGAAATATTGATCCGCTGAGCGTGGGCCCCATTGCACAGGGCCCGAATTCAACGTGGAACTTCAGCAGTTTGTCATTCACAGATACGTTGACACAAAATACTATTCTTCCATCTCAAACATCCTATGCCGCCACTTATCCCGGAGCGAATGTTTGTGAACGGAACAGTGACGGCACAAAAATATTTCAGAGAATGACCGCTGACTCCAGTATCATGGTGGGACTGGTTGATTCTGTAAACGGAATGGTGATGACTTATTCCGATCCCTACGTTTCCATCACACGCCCTTTTGCATACGGAGATTTTATGACCGACAATATGCGTCATGCCTATACTATTTCTGCACAGAATTATTCCGGTTCAGGTTGGTCCACGACCGATGCAGATTCGTATGGAACTTTAACGCTGCCTTCCGGAACCTACACAAATGTTTGCCGTGTAAAGTTCTCTCAGTATTTTACTGATACTTCGCTTTCATTCGGAATAATCATGACTGTAAAGGTCGTTTCCATTGCATGGTTCCAGGCGAATAGTCATGCCGCTATTTTTCGTTACGACAGTACCATCGTTAATTCTTCCGTTTATAATGACACCACGGTAACTGCAAGAACGCTCCTCTTCGAAAATGCGACCGGTATTGCCAGCCACGATGAAATGCTCCACGCTTATCTATATGAGCAAAATGGTGTTTTGTCGGTGAATGGAAATTTTGAAAACGGAAAAAACTATACGGCAGAGCTTTTTGACATAAATGGAAAATTGCTTGCGCAGAATTCTTTCACAGGTAAAACCGAAGGATCGCAGACCGGTTTTTCGCTTCGGAATATTTCTCCCGGTGAAATGCTCATCGTTCGCATTATTTCATCCGCGCCAGGCCACGATATAATTATCATCAAAACAATTTCAAACTGATCCTGATCAATTTCAATTAAAATTATAATTAAATGGAAACAGATCCACCTATGAATGAACAGGAGAGTCTCCTCATCATTCAGAAAATGATCAGCCGCACACAGGGAAAAGTAGGCGACAACGGATTTTTCTTTTTACTCTGGGGGTGGCTTGTGTTTGCGGCGAGTGTAGGACAATATGTGCTTATTAAACTTGGTTATCCCAACCAGAGTTCACTTACGTGGGCCATTCTAATGCCGGCTGGCGGAATTATTTCCACGATCGCCGGAAAGAGAAGAAGTAAGAGAGAGCAAGTGAAAACATACACCGGCGAATTGCTGAAATATGTGGGCATTGCATTCATGGTAGCATTATTCATTGTTCTTGTTTTCTCTTCTTACTTCGGCGGCTGGGAACTTGCTTACCCGATGATCATGATGGTGTACGGAATGTGGCTGTTCATTTCGGGAGGTGCATTGAAATTCCGCCCCCTCATCATTGGCGGCATCATAGACTGGTGCTGTTCCATTGCAGGATTTTACATTCACACATACGAGTTGATCCTGTTGCTTTCCTTCGCTGTTCTTGCCGGCTACATTGTTCCCGGCCATTTGCTGAACGCGAAATACAAACGGGAAAATAATGAAGCCGTTTAAAGATCTCGATCCTGTTCTTCATTCGCAACTGCGTCTTGCCGTTGTTTCCATTCTCATTTCCGTGAAAGAAGCGGAATTCAATTACCTGAAAGAAAAAACAGAATCAACCGCTGGCAATCTCAGTATACAAATACAGAAACTGAAAGAAACGGGTTACATTGATGTAGAAAAAAAATTTCGCGATAATTATCCGCTCACTATTTGCAGGATCACATCGAAAGGAACAAAAGCTTTTAAAGAATATGTATCCGCAATTCAGGATTATCTTAAATAGGGAATGACCACAGAAAACATCAAAATCTAAAAACAAACCACTATGGAAAACCTCACCGAAAAAGATCAACTCCTCTGGAAGATCGCAAAGAAGCGCGTTAGTTTTCGCCGCCATCTTTTTGTTTATCTCATCATTAACGCGTTCGTTTGGGCCGTCTGGATCCTGCAATGGATACACCACGGACCAGAAATGGATGGAATGGCTTCTGTCGATGTCAATGGTCACATGCACCGATGGATGTTTCCCTGGCCGATCTTCATGACACTGGGATGGGGAATTGGTGTTGCATTCGATTATTACAATTCTTATGTGAGTAATAAATGGGATGCTATTGAAAAAGAATTTGAAAAACTGAAGAATAAGAACTGAGAATGGGAGGATGGAACTATGAATGATAATTCTCAACTTCTTCTATTCTCAGTTTCTTCCATTCTCAATTCGTACTTTCGTATCATTGGAGATTATAGATTACATAATTGTCGGCAGCGGATGCACGGGCGCAATGGCCGCACAGACGCTCGCTGACGCGGGAGAAGAAATTCTAATCATCGATGGCGGAGTGCGTGATGATCATTACGGGGAATTACAACCGGCAAAAACTTTTTCTGAATTACGTGCTAACGACAAAGAACAGCATCGCTATTTTCTCGGTGATGATTTTGAATCCATTCCGGAAGATGAATTAGGCACAGGCGCGCAACTCACGCCGGCGCGCATGCACCTGGTTGCGCAGGTTGAAAAATATCTTCCGCTTTCCAGTGAAAGTTTTTTCCCGATGGAAAGCCTTTCTCCCGGCGGACTCGGAGGCGGATGGGGATTAGGTTGTTGCGTTTTTTCTGATAATGAATTGAAACTCGCCGGACTTCCCATTGATAAAATGAAAGCGGGTTATCAAATAATCGCTGATAGAATAGGAATTTGCAGCACAGACGACGACGCCAGGAAATTCACCGGCGCTTATCTCCGCGATCTTCAACCTTCTCCTCCACCCGATGCAACAGCGGAAGTTCTTCAGAAAAAATATGGAGCAAAAAGAAAAATCCTCAATGAAAAAGGATTTTTTCTCGGGAGGCCGGCGTTAGCTTTATTGACTGAAGAAAAAAACGGAAGGCGCCCAATTGCTTTGCGCGATATGGATTTTTACGATGATCTTGAAAAAGCTGCTTATCGTCCTGCATTCACGATCGATGAACTGAAGAAAAAAAATAACGTGCACTATGAGAGCGGCTGGTTGGTCACCCATTTTTCAGAAGAAGAAAATCTCATTCGCGTACATGCGCTGCGCATAGGCGCGAACGAAAATAAAATATTTTCCTGCCGCAAACTCCTTCTGGCTCCGGGTGTACTCGGAACTGCGCGGATCGTTATGCGTTCTCTCGCAGGAGGAAAACAAAAAAAACTTCCGCTGCTCTGCAATCCTTACACGTATATGCCCTGCATTGTTCCTTCGCGACTGGGAAAAGGAATGAATGAAAAAGAACTTGGTTTTGCCCAACTCTCACTTTTTCATGATCGCGACGGAAAAGAAAATGATATTGCAATGGCTTCGCTCTACACGTATCGGTCGCTGATGCTTTTCCGTTTGATCCGTGAAACGCCGCTAAATTTCCGCGACGGAAGAATTTTTATGCAACATATTGCTCCTGCTCTTGTCATTGCCGGAATTCATCACCCGGAAATTTTTCATGAAGGACAACATCTTTTTCTGAGCAACGATCCGAATTCACCAACGGGAGATCGCCTTCATGCCGACTATAACCGCGGTGAAGCAGATCAGGAAGTTTCACTTCGTGAAAAAGAATACGCCGTGGCTTTACGAAAACTCGGTGCATGGAAATTAAAAACAGTAAAACCTCCCGCAGGTGCAAGTATTCATTATGCAGGAATATTGCCGTTTTCTGAAACAGAAAAAGAATTCTCACTTCATCCGTCCGGAAAATTGTACGGAACTAAAAATGTTTTTGTAGCCGATGGATCGGGATTTACTTTTCTCCCTGCTAAAGGATTAACGCTTTCGTTAATGGCTAATGCGCATATTGCTGCAAACAATTCCAGGAACTGAAAAAATGCCCGCTACAAAAAAACTTCTCCTCACCGGCGCAACAGGATTCATCGGATCTCATGTGCAGAATATTTTTTTTCGTGAAGGGTGGGAAGTTACGGCGCTTGCCAGGAAAATTCCGGAGAGAAAGATCAATGGCGTAAAGTATATTCCTTTCGATTTTGAAAATCCTTCACTTCCCGGACTCGGAGAACAATTCGATGCATTCATTCACGCAGGATACGTAAAGCAGCAAAAAGGAAAAAATATATCCGAAATAAATCTTAAAGCGACAAAATTTATTCTCGATCATCTCAAAGGACAACTGAATTGTCACCAGATTTTTATTTCTTCGCTTTCCTCGAAGGAGAATGCGTTATCGGAATATGGGAAACAGAAATTTGAAATTGAAAAACTTTTTTCAGGGAAAGATTCGTGCGTAGTGCGCGCAGGACTTGTTCTCGGCAATGGCGGACTTTTCTCGTCGATGAAAAAATACCTGGAAAAGAAAAATATCATTCCGTTATTCGGCGATGGGAAACAACCGGTGCAAACTGTTCACATCGATGATCTCGTGCATGCGATCCGGAAAATTAGCAATGAAAAACAAACCGGAAAATTCGTGATCGCCGAAGATGAACCCATTGCCTATCGTGAATTCTATTCACTGCTCTGCGAAAAACTCGGCAAAAAACCAAGATTCGTCCGAGCCGGTTTCGGGATCGCTTCTTTTCTGATCAGTACAGCTTCCTCCATGGGAATTGAATTGCCGGTCACAAAAGATAATTTACTCGGTTTAAAGCAAATGGAAAAAGTTTCGTCGAAAAAAGACCTGGAAAAACTAGGGATCGAATTACGAAGCTGGAAAGAAAGTCTTCTAAATTGCCGCTGACAACTGCCGCTGATTACTGCCTACTGCCGCTGACAACTGAATTTCCTCCCATTCTCCACTTTCCAATTCCCCAAGAAAAATATTATCGATACGGATTCTCTTCAGCACACGAACACCGAATCCCAGCTTGTAACACATTCTTCTTATCTGCCTGTTCATTCCCTGTGTGATGATCATGTGAAAAGAAAACGGATCCTCTTTCAAGGGAATAATTTTTGCCGGTTTTGTTTTCCTCCCGAGTATTTCTATTCCGCCTGACATTTTTTTTACAAAATCATCATCGATCTCTTTATGCACAGTCACAAAATATTCTTTCTCTTTTTCTTTTTCGCTCCATGCGATTTTGCTGTATAGATCGCCGTCGTCGGTCATCAGCAGAAGCCCTTCCGATTCTTTATCCAGTCTCCCAACCGGGAATAATTTCACCGGGAAATTAAAAACTGTCCTCAGGTTATTTTCTATTTCTTCATTGAGTGTACACTCAATTCCGCGCGGTTTGTAAAAACGCACATAGTGAAATTCTTTAAGCGGCTGAATTATTTTTCCATCCACAACAACTTCGCACCATGATTCAATTTTATACGCCGGCGATTCCGCTTCCCCATTCACACGCACACGCCCTTCCCCGATCATAAGATCTGCTTTCCGGTTGGAGAGATTGAAATGACGCGCAATGAAAGTTCTAAGACGAATTGTTTTTGACACAGGTTAATTTAATTGCAAAGTTATGGGTTCCGGAAATAAGTTATGGGTTATTCTGAAATTCAATTTCACCCATAACTCATAACTCATAACTAGAACGAAAGATTATTCGGCCTGCTGTACACCATCTGCATCACGTTGATATTTCTCATTGCAAACGCCGCTTCACAATAGGAGAGATAATAATTCCATTTGCGGCGGAAACGTTCATCGAAGCCGAGCGCATTTATTTTTTCTTTTTCACGGTTGAAATTTTCTCTCCACACAGCGAGCGTGCGCGCATAATCCTGGCCGAGATCTTTCATATCTACAAGCGTGAGATCGCCCGTGTTATTGATCGCGCGATTGAGCGCACCCACAGAAGGAAGCAGTGATCCCGGAAAAATATGTTTCTGTATCCAGTCAACACCCTTGCGCAATTCTTCAAAGCGCGAATCGGGACAAGTAATCACCTGCAACGCAACGACGCCGTTTCTCTTCAGCAGACGATGCACCTGCCGGAAATAAATATCGTAGAATTGTGCGCCTACTGCTTCCAGCATTTCTACACTTACAATGCGATCGAATTGGCCTTCCATATTGCGGTAGTCCTGCAACACAACCTTAACGCGCTCACTCAAGCCGGCAGCAGCCACTCTTTCCGCCGCGAGTTTCTGTTGTTCCTTTGAAATAGTAATGCTCGTGACCGCGCATCCATAATTCTTCGCCATGTGAATTGCATTTCCACCCCACCCGCTCCCGATCTCGAGCACATGATGTTGTGGTTTTAAATTCATCAGCTTAGCAAGACGATCATATTTCGCCTGCTGCGCTTCTTCCAGCGAATAATTTTCGCGTTCAAAAAAAGCGGAAGAATAAGTCATAGTCGGATCGAGCCATGCTGCAAAAAAATCATTGCTGAGATCATAATGTTCTTCAATATTTTTTTTCGCGGTCGCAGTTGTATTGGCACGTTTCACATGATAAAGTTTGTTGAAAATACGCAGCAATCCGAGTGCAAAAGTTTTTACTTCGCTACCGGAAACATTTGGCGCCTGGTCGATATTCAGCAAAAACCATTTGATGACATTGGTGACTGAAGATGTTTCCCACAAACCATTCACATAACTTTCACCGAAACCAACATCACCGAACAAAACACATTGGCGGAAAAAATCGGGATCGGTAATTTCAACTTCAGCAGAAATATTTCCCGAACCATTGCCGAGATCCAGCCTTTCTCCCGATGGCAAACGAAGCGACAGATTACCGTACTCCATTTTTCCGAGCATATCGAGTACGGTACGCTCATAAAATCCTGGTGAATATGTTGCCGCTACAGTGCTCATGTTTTCATTTACGTAAAATTCTTTACAATGGTTTTTCCCAGATAATTTTTCCATTCGAAGAATTGATACAGATCATCTGCAATTGGGAAATGATCACAATTTTTCCATCGCCGGTATCGAACCACTGGTAATGGAACTGCGGATCGCCATCATTGAATACATTGGCAAAAGCTCCTTTGCTGTTTGCTTTTTCAGGATCGCGGTAAAAATCTTTCAGTTTCACTTTCCATATTTCCGAGATCGAATTATTTTCCAGTTTTTCTTTCGCTATAAAAATTCTTGCCGTATCGGAAACATCACTGGCATAGATCACGAAGAAATTTTTATTTCCATCACTCAGGGCAGGATAGTCCACCATGTACCGTTTGTCCTTCTGTATCTTTCTTATTTCGCGCCCGTAATCATCGGTTGCACGCTGCAGGTCGCGCACTTTATTTCTCGTTTCACTTTCCTGCACACTTTTCGCGTTGAACATCATCACATCATTTTTCAATTCCGGGTACCGGTCATAGATAGAATGAAGCGTATCGTCCACAATTTTCTGAAGCCGTTTAATGCTGTCGATGTAATTTAGTTTCCTCTGCGCATCGTGCACCGGATCATTATCAATAACAAGTGCCGCATCGAGATAAGTGAATTTTGCAGTAGAATCTTCATTCTTCACCATCAGTTTTTTCCGGATATCATTGCTGAGCGAAACAAACATTCCATCGCTGAAATAAGCGCTGCTGTTGAGATAATTTGCATCGGCAGGAAAATTCCTGATCTCATCCTCAGTTTTTTCCATCGTATTTTTTGCAGGGTCGAAATAATAATGAAAACCCTGCATATCGGTGAGCATCACAAATCCGTTTTCCTGATTCATACCATAGAACTGCCCGAGCTTCACCCACTCCGGCCTTGCGAAAATAAAACTGTTGAACGGGGCTTTTGATTCGAGTGTTTTTTCATCAGCGATCACTTCGAGTGTTTTCGGATCGCGGCAATGAAAACCGAGTTCCGAATTCACACTGTAGATCCATATTTTTCCCGGTGATGCCCCGAGAATGATAAAAGCTTTTTCAATTCCTTCTTCCATATCCACACGGCCAACTAATTTTCCTGTTGCAAGATCATACGAAGAAATACGATACTCGGCATAACCGGAAATATTAGTCGAAGCGCCGTCTGACTCTTTGCTCGTTGCCTGAAAAATTTCCTCCTTGGTAATGATGAATTTTCCTTCCTTTCCCGAATAAAAAAATGCCTGCACCACATCATCTGCCCTGTCGTTCATCACATCTTTGTGATAACAGGAAGAAAATAAATACGGAAGAATAAGAATGAAAAAAAGACGGAATCGCATGATGGATTTGCAGTAGCTAAGATATACAACGATGGCTAACTATTTCGGGAAGTCGGCGTAAATACAGGGCATCTCTAATAACTTCGAACTGCTGCGTTGGGGCTACGCCCTCAAAATCCTCATTTACGAATAGTAAATTCCGGTTTTTCGGGCTTGCCCGCCTTGCATTTCTGTGTTTTTAGAGATGCCCTGCAGCTATTTTTTCGAAGCGGCAATTTTTACAGCACTCCCGCTTACTATATTCCGCCTACTGCCCCGCCTGCTCCCGATTGCACTCCGGATTCGCAGGGCAAACTACTGCTTATACTTCCTCATCACATCACGCTGTAATTCCGGGAATTCTTTTTTCCTGAAGAAGCGGATTTTTTTAAACCACAGGAGCATTGCATTCCAGTGAATGAGAAAAATAATTCTGAGCGTAATGAGCGGGAAGCGGAAAAAATATCCGAGTATGCGTCCGGAAGTGAGTTCTTTTTTATTCCCGGTAAGCGTGCTGATGAATAATCGTTTTTCATTTTTATAATCATCGATACGGATATTCATTTTTTCTCCCGGCAATTCGAGGTGAAAATCAAATTCGGCGTCGTGATCGATGAAAGGTGACACGTAAAAGTATTTCGTGGTGCGCAAGTGAAATTCCTTCCCATCGAATTTTTCTTTCCCGATAAAATACATTTTCATTTCACGGAATGTGTTCTGCACTTCAGCAACAGCACAAAGCGGTTTACCCTTCTCATCATAACAGAAATAAAATGAAACCGGATTGAAAACGTAACCGAGCAAGCGTAAATTGGTAATGAGCAAAACTTTCGCCGGCGGCTCTAAAACACCGTTCGACCTGAGATAAATATTTAACTGAGCTCTCACTCCTCCTTCCTCCCTCCGTTCTCCGTTCTCATTCACAGGATGATCTTTGTCGTAAAATGAAAATAAGTTGAAGCGATTCCTGCCCACGAAAGAAATTTTTCTCAAATCCTCATCGAGCGAATCAAGGTCTATGCAGAACATGAATACATTGTAATGAAACCGGTGTTTCTTCGGCTCAAAACGGTGGTGCATGACCTTTGCCCTATAGAGATAGCCTTTCAATTTTGTTTGTAGTGTTGCCTGCCGGGTAAAAATATTTGTTCCTGCCAATTTAATCTAATCATCTACAAAACTTTCCGGCCGAGAATATGTTCGCACAAATCAACAGCCGACAGCAATGCATCTTCATGAAATCCATAGCGAAAATAACTTCCACAGAAATACACCGGGCCTTTTTCATTCAGTTGTGGCAATTTTTTCTGAGCGTCAATGGCAGCCGTATCGAAAAGCGGGTGCGTGTAATTTAATTCGCGAATGATCTTCTTCGGGTTCACTTCACCGGAATCGTTGATGGAAACAAAATAATTTTTCTTATCCGAAACACCCTGCAACGAATTCATCCAGTAGATCGTGGAAGGTTCAGAAATACTTTTTGAAGTGATGCGATAATTCCACGACGACCATGCACGTTTTGTCTTTGGCATAACTGTTTCATCCGTGTGAACGGTGGCTTTGTTTTTCTGGTAATGAAAACAGGAAAGTAATTTTTCCTCCGATTCATTTTTATTTTCAAGCATCGCGCAGGTTTCATCACCGTGTGATGCGAAGATCACTTTGTCGAATTTTATTTCTCCGCGCTCAGAAACAACCGTTATTCCCCCGGCTTCTCTGCGGACTTTACGCACCGCGTCGTTCACTTTTATTTTTTCTTTGAACGGAGCAATGATCTTATCGCGGTAATTTTTACTTCCACCGGCCACTGTCCACCACTGGTGCTGCGTATTCAAACCGAGAAAACCATGATTATAAAAAAAACGGATAAGCGTCATCGCAGGAAAATCAAGCATCTTGTCGGGCGGGGTTGACCACACGGCGCCGCTCATAGGAATAAGATATTTGTAAAGGAATTCATCATCGAAATGATATTCATTGCAGAACCGGGATATGGTTGTCCTTAGGTTTTCAGTTTCTTGTTTTTCGTTTTCCGTTGTTGCGGTAATAAGGTCATTTGCAATTTTATTGAATCGGGAGATCTGCTTAAGGAGGCGAATGAATTTCGGCGAGAAAATATTTTTCCGTTGCGCAAATAATCCGTTGAAGCCACTTCCGCAATATTCAAGCCCTGCCGGAACATGCTGAACCGAAAACGACATACTCGTTTTTTTGGTTTCTACTTTAAGCTCATTGAAAAGTTTTGTGAGATAAGGATAGGTGGAGTGATTGAAGACCATAAAACCTGTATCGAAAAAAATTTCTTTCCCGTTTTCATTTACGGAAATCGTATTCGTGTGCCCGCCCACATAATCGTTCTTCTCATAAAGCGTAAGGTCAAAATCTTTTTGGAGAAAATGAGCGCAGCCCATTCCGGCAATTCCTGTTCCTATGATGGCGAGACGTTCCAAAAAATAATATTTTTAACTGCAAATTTATACTTGTACAAGATACGGGGTTGGCGCGATCTTAGTTTTAGATGCTGTTAAAATTTCATCCTTCTGTTTTGTTATGCGCGATGTATGTGCGTGAATGAAAAGCAAGGAGGTGATGAAGGAAAATAAATGTGATGCCGTCGCCCTGTAGCCCCCATGCAGCGGGCCTCGTATGCGTGAACGCTGCAGGGGGAATGGTGGTAATTCGAAGTGATAAAGCCACCGCTCCGAGAAATTAGAATTTAGAATTTAGAATAACTGAAAACCGTAAACTGCAAACGGGTAACTTTGCAATGTGAATCACAAAGCAGGTTTTGTAAATATTATCGGGAATCCGAATGCAGGCAAGAGTACGCTGATGAATGCGCTCGTGGGCGAAAGGATTTCCATCATCACTTCGAAAGCGCAGACTACCCGTCACCGCATTATGGGAATTGTGAACGGGGAAAATTTCCAGATCGTTTATTCCGATACGCCGGGCATCCTGGTTCCGAAATACAAATTGCAGGAAGGAATGATGCAGTTCGTGGGAACGGCGCTCGCCGATGCCGATATTCTCCTGCTCGTTATTGATCTCACTGACGACCGGAAAATTGAAGAAAAAACTTTTGAAAAAATAAAAGGCAGCAAAGCTGCGGTGATCGTTCTGCTCAATAAAACCGACCTGGTGAAAGAGAATAAAGTGGGGCAGAAAAAAGAAGAATGGAAAAAAGAATTTCCCGGAGCAGAGATCATTCCCATTTCCGCGCTAAAGGGGCAGGCCACAGAAAATGTTTTCCAAAAAATAATTGAACTTCTCCCTGAGCATCCCGCTTATTTTCCGAAAGATGAAATGACCGATAAGCCCGAACGGTTTTTTGTTTCAGAGATCGTTCGCGAAAAAATATTATTGTATTACGACCAGGAAATTCCTTATTGCTGCGAAGTGGTAGTGGAAGATTTCAAAGAAGGAGAAACACTCGTGAAGATCCGTGCCAATATTTTTGTATCGCGCGAATCGCAGAAAGGGATTATACTCGGCCACCGTGGCGCAGCAATAAAAAACCTGGGAACACAAGCGCGGCTCGACCTGGAAAAATTCCTCCGGAAAAAAGTTTTTCTTGAATTGTTCGTGAAAGTCGATAAAGAGTGGCGGGACAGTGAGCGGCAGTTGAAGCGATACGGTTATTTGTGAGGGAGAATTACGGATTTTTACGGAATACAGATTACTGATACTTCTCGATTTCCTTCCAGGTATTTGAGAGAAGATTATTGTAATCGTTCTCAATCTGTAATCTGTATTCCGTAAAAATCCGTAATCCTCCCCCCGCCCAAATCCTTCCTATCTTTGCCGCATGTCAGAATTAATTGCAATTGTAGGAAGGCCCAATGTGGGAAAATCAACTTTGTTCAACCGGCTTGTCGGGCACAGGCAGGCGATCGTGGATTCGATCTCGGGCGTTACGCGCGATCGCCAGTACGGCCACGCGGAATGGAATGGAAAATTTTTTTCAGTGGTGGACACCGGCGGATATGCGGAAGGCAGCGAAGATATTTTTGAAGAGGAGATTCGCCGACAAGTGAAGATCGCCATTGAAGAAGCTTCCATTATTTTTTTCGTGGTGGATGCAAAAGAAGGGATCACTCCTCTCGATGAAATAGTTGCTGATATCCTGCGACGCAACAAAAAGAAAATTTTCCTGGTCACGAATAAAGTGGACACCGGCGATAAAATTTTTCTTGCTTCAGAATTTTACCAGCTCGGGCTCGGCGATCCGTGGCCTGTGTCGGGATCGAACGGGAGCGGCACCGGGGAATTACTGGATGAACTGGTGAAATTTTTAAAACCGGAAAGCACAGCGCCGGAAAAAAATATTCCGCGTGTTGCAATCGTTGGCAGGCCGAATGCAGGAAAATCTTCCATTGTGAATTCACTGCTTGGCGAGGAGAAACATATTGTGACGGAGATCGCAGGAACCACGCGCGATTCCATCGACACGCATTTCACCGGCTTTGGATTTGATGTGATACTCGTGGATACCGCAGGTTTGCGCAAAAAAACAAAAGTGCACGAGGATCTCGAATTCTATTCTGTGATGCGCACGATCCGCGCTATCGAAGATTGTGATGTGTGCATGATCGTCGTAGATGCCGAAGAAGGATTTGAAGGACAGGATATGAATATTTTCCAGCTGGCGGTGAATAATAAAAAAGGGATCGTGATCCTGGTGAACAAATGGGATCTCGTGGAAAAGAATCACAAGTCCACAAAAGAATTTGAAGAGAAAATTTTTGAGAAGATACGCCCGTTCAAAGATGTCCCGGTCATTTTCACTTCGGCAATTACCAAACAGCGCGTTCTGAAATCGCTCGAGATCGCCATGAAAGTTTTTGAAAACAGAAAAAAAAGAATTTCCACTTCGGAGCTGAACGATGTGATGCTGCCCATCATCGAGCACACTCCTCCTCCATCGGTGAAAGCGAGTTATGTGAAAATAAAATATGCGACGCAGCTGCCGCCTAAAACACCCGTCTTTGCTTTTTTCGCCAATCACCCGCAGTACGTACAGGAATCCTACAAACGTTTTCTTGAAAATAAACTGAGAGAACATTTCGATTTCAACGGAGTCCCGATCAGCATTGTGCTCAGAAAAAAATAAATTCCTCTATCTTTCCTTCATGCGTAAAGCGGGAATTGCTCTGTTGCCTTTTATTTTTTTTATCGGAATTTTTCCCGAACATTCTTCCGCACGCAGAATTGCTGTTTCACACGACACACTCACGACCACCGATTCCATTATGATATTCTGGTTGAACAAAGAAGCGGTGTTCAGCAATAAACCTGTTGCGAAGAAATTTTATTGCTGGCTGTCGCAACAGGAACTCGACTCGGTGAGATCGCAGAATATGCTGCTGCGGAATTATGCGCCGGGTTCTGTGATGAACATTGATCTTGAGCAGAAACTGAATTCGGAAAAATTTAAAAAAGATCAGATGGCGTTCATGCTGAGAGAAAGCCGTTTCGGAAGGAGACGTGATGCCTGGGTAAACATCTGGGGAGAACTGGATCGCGGCCAAATGAGCGGGTCTGATCAACTGGTGGAAATTGATCTGGAAGATTCTTCGCTCATCGTTGTGTTTACCCCGCGGGAAAAGCATCCATGGAAAGTTTTCGATATGAATGGAAATATTTTCCAGGCGAATGAAGCGCTTGATCATTCTTCCAGGATCGCCGGCATTTTTTTCGAAGATGAAACTGATTTCTCTCTTGCCGGTAATAAAGACGACCACAAAAATAAATTGAATAAAAAATCGAAAGACAAAAAATCATTCCGGACATTTTTTATTGTGAATGAAACGATGATCCGTTCCTGGCATCATGCTGTTCCGGGGTTGCAGGATAAAATTCTGCAGGAGCTGACCTATATGTTACTTGGCGATGCGTGGCTGAAGAACGAAGAAACGGACAAACATTTTATTACCGGTTCGGGCGAAGATGCGTGGGAGAAACAGCAAAGTGAAATGAACATTACGCAACTCTACTGGAATTGCATCCGCATTGATGAAGATGCCAGCCGCCCGTGTTCTGCCAATGTGGAAGGAGAAATTCATTTTCTGCGCGACAGCTGGATCAAACAAAAAGATCCGGTAGAAAAATTTCCTTCGCGTGGCGTGCGGTGAGTTGCAGAAAAACAATCAGCCGATCTTTTCTCCATTCTTCACTTCGCGTTCCGGCTGCAATAAGATCACTTCTCCTTCATCGCCGTAAACTCCAAGCACAAGAACTTCAGAAATAAAATGGCCTATTTGCCGCGGCGGAAAATTCACAACAGCGATAATTTGTTTTCCTATGAGCGCTTCTTTCGTGTACAGTTTTGTGATCTGCGCTGAAGATCTTTTCTCACCGAGCTCGCCGAACCCGATGACTAATTTCAACGCCGGTTTGTGCGCTTCCGGAAAATCTTCTGCCTTTAAAATTGTTCCTGCGCGGATATCCAGTTGTTCGAAATCATGAAATGTTGCCATGAGTTGAAAGTTCTTAGAGGATGTTTCCTTCGTACTTCTTAAAATTATTTATTTCGTAGTTCGTGTATTTCGCAATTCGTACAGTCGTGCATTTCGTAATTCGTACTTCCTCAAAACATTTTAAAATTATCAGGTGCCTTTTCATTCATGAGGTTAAGAACATTTTTCACATCGGCAGGAAGATCATTCACACTATTCAAACGTTCCCAGTGAAAATTCTGAACACGTTTCCCTTTTTTATAAATAAAATCGATCTTCATTCCCGCTTTCGGATCAGCATTGCCATCAGAAATTGTTTGCGTCCAGTTTATTTTTTCGGAAGCGGAAAAAATGGAATCGGCTTGCATTGTAGAAATATCGACGAATGCATTTTCAGTGGTATCGCTTCCATTCTTTTTTTCGAGATAAGAAAATGTCAACTGGTCTTTCCCTTTTTTTCTTTCGAGTTCACACGAAGCCATTCCTCCCCAGAAAGGATGAAACTGAACGGTAACGGTTCTGTCTGATGAAAGATCTGCATTACCCTGCACATTCTTCCTGGGAACACATGCAGCAAAAACAACAAGAATGAAAATGGCAGGGAAAAATATTTTTCTCATCACACCGAAAATACTCAGAAACCTGGAAGGAATTACTTCATTGGTGCAAAACAGTTATGGTCCGACCAGTCCCCTTTTTGCCTTCCACATATTTAACAAGATAATTTCCATTCGGCCATTTACTCACGTCGATCGGTTTGTCATCAAATATTTTTTCAGAGTAAATGATTTTCCCGGTCATGTCGTAGATCGTCACTTCTCCTGCCGCACCGCTTTTTGTTTTCCTGGAGATATTCAATTGTGCATTTGCCGGAACCGGGTACACATCGATCAACCCGTCCTTTATAAATTCTTCAATGCCTTCAAAAATCCCGTCGATCTGCATATAGGAGATCATCCATCCATCCTTTGATTCAGGAATAGAATCGCTCGCAAAAACAAAACGCAGCCGGATCGTATCGAATGCATTCACGTATTCAGGATTATAAAAGAATTCTGTACTTAGCATCCGGTGCCCCGAAAATCCAGGTTGATGCAAAGCGGAAACAGTATCATTTACCGTGTAAAAATCTCCCATCACCGAATAAGGAAGCGTATCGTCAAGAATATTTCTCCACGGACTTCCACTGTGCGAAACAAGAATTGTTCCACCGTCATGCAGCGAATCGGAATCGATATATCCATTGATGGAAATCCACGGCCCCCAATAACCGCCACAATTCCATGCAGCGGTGAATGGTGAACAATTGGCAAACGCAACTTCGAAAACAGAAATATTATTTACGGGATAAGGATTAATCGTATCTGTGACCATTGCTCCCTGGCCGAAAAGAATGGAAGAATTAAAATAATTTTTTGCCGGATAGCCGATCTGCCAGAGATTATTTGCGTACGATGTATCAGGAACCATGTAATACCTCGAAGTGTCCATGTAAATTCCGCTGAATTGCATACTCATCACAAGATGATTGCAGTCTTCGCACATGTGCCCAACGGGAGCCTGCGCGCGCATAACGCAAGGCAGAATGATAAAGAGTGACAGGTAAATTTTTCTCATGAATATTATTTTGATGTAAAGTTCTGAATTTAACCTGGGGAATGAAATGAAAAAAAATAATTCTTACGTTCCCAGAAAGGATAAAATTTCATGGATGTATTTCCATATTGGTATTTGCCGTTATTTCTCCCCCTATTCACTAACTTAGATCGTCGAATCATTCCGGATGAAAAAGCTGAATTGCGTTTTGCCTGTTTTTATTTTTTTTCTTTTCGCCTTTCGGGGAACGAACAAGAATATTAAGAGCATTCTCTTCAATGATGATTCTACTCTTGCAAAAAGAATTTTAAAATACACGGTGGACATTAGTCATTTCGGCAGGAAAGAATTTTATACGTGGACAACACCCGAACAAATAGAAGCGTTGCGCGGCGGGGAAGAAATATTATCAAGAAGCATCTCGCCGAAAAACGGGCCTTCCAATTATGACCTTGTACTTTCGGATTCGATCTACGATACGATCAAAACTGCGCGATTACTGCGGGAAACGCGCTATGCGAAAAAAAGATTTGCGTGGACAAGCGCGTGGCCGACGGTAATGGGATGGGAAAATGAAAAGTACGGCGATCAATTATTAAAAATAACTTTGAAAGACAGCGCCATCATTGTTGCTTTTACTCCGTATTGCGATACTATTTTCCGTTATGAAGATTGTTACGGAAATAAACTGGATGAGAATTTTGTTCTGAATCATTCGGAAAGAATCGCTGCAGTTTATTTTGCGGGACAAAAAACCGGAGACAAAACCGGGGTTCGGGGAACGTATGGCAAGCCCATGCGAATGCACAATGTTCAGATCCAGTACCGTGAATATGTGATCTGTCATGAAGCGATGATCGTTTCCTTGGAATACGGAACTGATAAAATTAAGAATGAGATGCAGGAAGAAATCGGCGCACTGTCAGATCTTGAAAATTATCTTATTCAACCGAAAAACGGGAATAAATTTTATTACGGTTATGTAGGAACAAACTATTGTTACAGTAATTATTCCCCTGGATCTGTTTATGGATCTTATTCCAATTCTATTGCTTTCACGAATGATTATTATCTCTTTAAAGCTGAACGCATGAAAGCGATCTCTGCTGCCATGAACAAAGCTTTTAATGATCAGAAAAAACAAATAGGAAACTGATCATGCCGCATTTCATTTCAAAAGAAGAAGCGCTCTCCCGTTTGCAAATGGAAAATTCAAATAGAAGTTGTCTCCTCTGTGAATTACTGAAAACAAAATCAGAATTTACCGTTGCAGAAGATGAGGAAACTATTGTTTTTCTTTCAAGGTATCCGCGTTTCTGGGGACAAATCATTGTTGCTGCAAAAATTCATTCCGAAAAATTTTCTGAATTGAAAGATAAAACCTGGAAAAACATGAATGAGCACGCATTGAAAGCGGCGCGCATTCTTGAAAAAAAATTTTCTCCGGCACGCTGTTATATAGCGAGTGTAGGATCGGAACAGAATTTACCGATGACCTGTCCGCATATTCATTTCAATATTATTCCCGTAATGAATCTCAACCTGAAACCGTCGGAAGTATTCACCTGGTCGAATGGATTGTTTGATGGAACGGAAGAGGAATGGAGTAATTTATTTTCGCTTCTTAAGCGGGAATGGGGTAAATGAAAAAGGAAGATGGACTTGCAGCAGTATTAGAAAAATGAATTAGTTCCCTCAGGAAAAATAAGTCCATCTTCTATCTTCCATCTTCTATTTCAACCCGAACGCTTTTTTCACTTCACTCACCGCATTCAATTCTTCCCAGGGAAATAACTTCACAGTCACTTTTTTCTCGTTCTCTTTTCCTTTGTTGAAAATTTTTGTGACGGTGTGCGATTTTCTTCCCATGTGTCCGTACGAAGCCGTTTCACTATAGATCGGTGTGCGGAGATTGAATCTTTTCTCAATGAAATAAGGGCGCATGTCGAATGCTGCAACAGATTCTATTTTTTTTGCGATCGCTCCGTCGCTCATATCCACTTTTGAAGTTCCATAGGTATTCACATACAATCCGACCGGCCTTGCGACACCGATCGCGTATGCTACCTGCACGAGCACTTCATCGCACACGCCTGCAGCTACGAGATGTTTTGCAATGTGGCGTGTAGCATAAGCAGCAGAGCGATCCACTTTCGAAGGATCTTTTCCGGAGAAAGCACCACCACCATGCGCGCCTTTTCCTCCATAAGTATCTACGATGATTTTTCTTCCGGTCAAACCGGTATCGCCATGCGGACCGCCTATCACAAATTTTCCTGTAGGATTCACATGATATTTTATTTTCTTGCCGAACAATGATTGAACACGCTTCGGAAGTTTTGCTTTAACGCGCGGAATAAGAATATTGATGACATCTTCTTTGATCTTGTCCTGCATGGCTTTTTCAGAACCAAAATCGTCGTGCTGTGTTGAAATCACAATCGTGTCAATGGCGATCGGCTGGTGATGATCATTGTATTCAATCGTTACCTGGCTTTTGGAATCGGGGCGAAGATATTTCATCACTTTTCCTTCTCGACGTATCTCTGCCAGTTCTTCGAGGAGAAGATGTGAAAGTTCCAATGGAAGCGGCATATAATTATCAGTATCGCGATTGGCATAGCCGAACATCATTCCCTGGTCGCCGGCGCCCTGCTCTTCCGGATTTTTTCTTTCCACGCCCTGGTTGATATCAGATGACTGCTCATGGATCGCAGAAAAAACCCCGCATGAATTTGCTTCGAACATATATTCCGCTTTGGTGTAACCGATCTTGCGGATCACTTCGCGCGCAATTTCCTGCACGTCGAGATACGCACGCGATTTCACTTCGCCGGCAAGAACAACCTGCCCGGTAGTGACTAAAGTTTCGCACGCCACTTTGGAAGTAGGATCGTAAGCAATAAAATTGTCAATGAGTGCATCGGAGATCTGATCCGCAACTTTGTCGGGATGGCCTTCGGAAACTGATTCGGAAGTGAAGAGATAGGACATGAAAAATGGTTTTGAATTTGAGTCCGCTAAAGTACGGTTTTTAAAGATTTGATCCCGATAGTTATCGGGATCAAATCTTCGAATTCCTGTAGCTTTAGGAACTGTATCGGCTTATGCAGTAAAACAGTTCACCTCAAAAAACTTTCCTATGATAAATGAATCACAAATCAGGGCTTACGCAACTCAGAAAATAAAAGAAGGCATATCAAAACAGGAGATCTATAATTACGTCGTCGATCAGTGTAAAGAAAGTAAAACCATCGTTTCTGTTTTGCAGGCAACACCATCCATTGCCGCAAGAAAAAAATGGGGCTGGCTGAATATTATTCTCGCTGTCATTCTCGGAACCGGGGCAATATTATCTTTTCTGAGTTTCAGTATCGGTGGAATTCTCTGGACCGGATTCGGATTAGCTGTCGTTCTCAGTTACAGGGTCAATCTTTACGTGTGGGTAAGCATCATCGGTGCGTGTGGTTTTATCGGAGTGATAGCGGTGATGGTCGTAGCAATGAATCAACATCCTATAAATCCGGTGCCATTTATTATTGCGGCTTCCTTTGCGGGACTGGTAACTTTTCTTGGATTTTTTCTGAGCGCGCGTTTATCACCTGCATGTGAAGAAGAAAAAGTGATGTATAAAACAAGTGATGGAAAAAAACGGCTGAAAGTAGTTCACAAATTCAGAGATATTTGAGAAATGAATATTGTCTGGAATAAATTCTGAAAGTTCAACTTTGAATTCTCACATCCACACATTCATTCATCAGCACATTATTAATTTTCAAATCACTTCGTAAGTTCCTTGAACACATCTTCCAGTTTCCGTTCTTCGCGATTCATTTCAAGAATAGAAAGTCCGTTTTCCACAGCGAATTTAAAAAGTTCGGGGCGAATATCTTTATCGGGCTTGGTGATGATTTGCCATGAATTATCCTTCACATTTTTCGCATTCTCCACACCGGAAATTTTACTGAGTAAATGCAGAGCGACCGGTTTATCAAATTCCACATGGATCACCATGCGGTTCTCTTCCACCTGCTGAAGTGTTTCTGTTTCCTGGTCGGTAACAATTCTTCCTTTGTTGATGATGATAACGCGGTTGCATAAAATTTCCACTTCCTGCATAATGTGCGTCGAAAGCATCACCGTTTTTTCTTTGCCAATGTTGCGGATGAGTTCCCGGATTTCCGTAAGCTGATTCGGATCGAGTCCTGTTGTAGGTTCATCGAGAATAAGAACTTTCGGATCGTGTATGAGCGCCTGCGCAAGTCCCACGCGCTGACGATATCCTTTTGACAATGCGCCAATGCGTTTGTGTTGTTCCACTTCCAATCCTGTGATGTCGATCATCTCTTTGATACGGGCATTGATATTCGATAAATGGTGCAATCCGCCAATGAACGCGAGATATTCTTTCACGTACATATCCGGGTAAAGCGGATTATGTTCGGGAAGATAACCGACATTTTTTCTCACTTCGAGCGATTGTTCCATCACATCAAAATCATTTACCCACGCCTGCCCCGCAGTTGACGGAATGAAACAGGTCAGAATTTTCATCATCGTGGATTTTCCTGCACCATTCGGCCCGAGAAATCCTACGATCTCCCCGCTCTTCACTTCGAATGAAACATTGTCGAGGGCACGCTGCTCTCCGTAAACCTTGCTGATGAATTCTACTTTAATGGACATGAATAAGAAACGTTTGGTGCATGACGAAATTACACAAATGGAAGAGAGATTTCTGTTAAGTATTTAAAATTGGAAAAATTCCCCGAACACCGGGATCTTAAATGAAAAGCAGTTGATAAAAATACCACGCCCCGGTAAAAATTCATGGCGAATTTCTCAGTAATTTGTAGCAACAAAACACCAGAAAATGAAAAAGCTTTTTTTATTTCTCGTCGTGGCGTTCTCCTTCGCAACGTCGTATGCACAGTCCGCAGTAAAAGTACCCGCGATAGTGCAGCATAAATTTGATTCCCTTTTTCCCGCTGCTAAAAATACCAAATGGATGATGAGAGGAGTGGATTATGAAGCCGACTTTTCTCTCGACATACATACTATGAAAGCGATCTTCGCCAAAAATGGAATTTATATTCAGAAAGAACTCATGATCGACCAGGCGAATTTACCCGAGGCAGCCCGGAATTATATTCTCACTCATGATGCGGGAAAGAATGTGCTGAATGTTTATAAGATCACCAGGGCAAACGGACAAGTCAGTTACACCGCAAGCGTAGGAGGTAAAAAGATGACCTTCGATGCCGGCGGAAATTATGTGGCTCCTGCAAAAGCGCCGGCTGCGAAAGCCAAACCGAAGAAATAAATTCCCAATAAGTTTTTTTATTTTGAAATGATATTTGCTGCTTGTATTCGCGCCGTTATCTTTGAAGAGTGATCAACCTGAAAGGCATCGTTACTAAATCGACCGGGAGCTGGTACACGGTTCGTTTCGAAAATGGAAAAGAACTCGAGTGCCGCATCATGGGCCAATTCCGTGTGAAAGGTGTGAATACGAAAAACACGAATCCGATCGCGGTGGGTGATCACGTGGAGGTGGAACAACACCAGGACGGCACAGGATTCATTGTGAATCTTCATGAACGGAAAAATTACATCATCCGCCGTTCTACAAAACTTTCCAAGCAAACACATATTCTCGCTGCCAATATCGATCATGCTTATGTGATGGCGACTCTTCATCACCCAAGAACTTCACTCGGATTCATCGATCGTTTTTTATTGACGGCAGAAGCATACGGAATTCCGGCCTCCGTTATTTTCAACAAGCGCGACCTGATGGATGAAGAAGAAATGGAATATCTCGCACAACTCATGATTCTTTATTCATCTTTAGGTTACCCCTGTTCCATCATTTCTGCCAATGAAAAAACAGATGTGGAAGTGATGAAATTAAAGATGAAAGGAAAAATAAATCTGCTCTGCGGACATTCCGGTTCCGGGAAAACCACACTCATCAATTCGCTCGACACTTCGCTTTCACTGAAGACCGGGAAAATTTCCAAAGCGCACAACAAGGGAATGCACACTACTACTTTTACGGAGATGCACGCGCTCGGAGAAAATACATTCGTCATCGACACGCCCGGAATAAAAGAACTCGGCATCGTTGACATTGAGAAAAACGAACTCGCACATTTTTTTCCCGAGATGCGCGCGCGCCTGGGCCAGTGCAAATACAAAGCATGCCTGCACGACAGCGAACCCGGGTGCGCCGTGCGCGATGCAGTAGATAAAAGTGAAATTGCACTCACGAGGTACGAATGTTATCTGCAGATTTTAAATGGAGAGGAATTGGAAAAGGAGTACGAATAGAACTTGGAGTTGAGAACTTATAATTGAGAACTTAGAGTTGAGAACTTGGAGTTGAGAACTTAGAGCTTCGATAATGAGAGTCGTCATTCAGAGAGTAAGCAGCGCTACTGTTACCATCGATGGCAAAATAAAATCGTCGATCGGGAATGGTTTGCTTGTGCTTGTTGGAATAGAAGAAGCAGATGCAATGGAAGATATTCATTGGCTTTCACAGAAAATTATCAATCTGCGGATTTTTCCGGATGCCGCAGAAATCATGCCTGCCCGTCGAACCGAAAGCGGAGTCGGGAATTTATCGGTGAAAGATGTGAACGGAGAAATTATGTGCGTTTCACAATTCACCCTGCATGCTTCCACAAAAAAAGGAAATCGCCCTTCTTACTTCAAAGCTGCAAAACCGGAAATTGCCATTCCACTCTACGAAAATTTCGTAAAACAACTTTGCGCTGATCTCGGGAAAGAAATTCATACCGGGGAATTCGGCGCCGACATGAAAGTGGAATTGATCAATGACGGGCCGGTGACAATAATCATTGATTCGAAAAACAGGGAGTGAAAAAACATATTCTCGTAGTGAAACGCTTTAAATATTTCACTGTGAATCTTCGCGCCTTTGTGCCTTTGTGGCAAAAAAGATTGGCCACTAAGACAAAGGAAAAATCAAGCAGAAACTCAAGTAGATTTTCCCGTAATTTGCAGTCGTGTCCTGGTTACTTTTCTTTATCTATCTCTGCCTTTTTATTTTTCTGATTCTCAAAGTGAAATTTTTCCGCTTTGAAGAACTGAAACCGTGGATGCCCCCGTTTTTTTTTCTTGCTAAAGTCGCTGCCGGTTTTGCCCTCTGGTGGGTTTATTCTTTTCATTACGCCGACAAAAAAAATTCCGACATCTGGAAATATTTCAACGACAGCCAGGTGATGTATGACGCCCTGCACGATCATCCTTCCGATTATTTTCACATGGTAAGCGGCATTGGCGCCGGCACCACTTATTACGATGAACATTATTATCACCGGATGAATTTCTGGAACCAGCAGTTCGATAATAACCTGGCCAACGATGCACATATTCTTATTCGATTCAACGCCATCCTCCGCCTTTTTTCATTGGGAAATTATCATATTCATTCGCTTTTCATGTGCATGCTTGCCTTCATCGGGCTGTGCGCACTTTTCCGCGTTATTCTTCCTTTCATCCGCGGATGGAAATATTTTTCCGCCGCAATTATTTTTCTTCTTCCTTCACTCCTGTTCTGGACCTCAGGCGTGCTGAAAGAAGGACTCATGATCTTCACACTCGGAATTATTATTTACCAGTCGTTTCTCTGGTTCACCGACAACAAACTTCATCGCCTGCTTTACATTGTCATCTGTTCATGGATACTTTTCATTACCAAATTCTATGTACTCGCTGCATTGCTTCCTTCCCTCACAGGACTTGGCTGGACACTCCGTTCCGGAAAAAATATTTTTTCAAAATATCTTCTTACCGTTACACTTTTTCTCATTGCAGGATTGACCGTTAAATTCATCAAACCCACTTACGATCCGCTGAAGATTCTTGCGTGGAAACAAAATGATTTTCTCCGTCTTGCGCGCGGTGGAACTTATCTGCTCAGCGATTCTGTGGTTGCTTTCATTGCAAGCGATCATCATGAAGATCTGCAGAAAGTGAATGATTCCACTTTTCACATACGCGAAGGCGCAAATTATTATTACTGGTATTTCTATCCTGATTTTTCCGATACTGTTTTTGTAAAGAAAAGTCATGATTACGCCGATTACCGAATGCTCACCGATTTTCCGAGAGCAGGAAGTTTAATGGGAATGAATGAGCTGCAACCCAACGTGCGCAGTTTTATCAGGGCAACTCCATTGGCAATGTTGCACGCACTCCTACGCCCGTATCCGTGGGAAGGAAAAAATGTGATGATGCTTTTTCCGATCCTTGAAAATATTTTTCTTGTGTTGCTGCTGTTCATGATGTTCAAATGGAAAGCGAAACCCATCTCTCCGCCGTTCACCGGTTTTTGTTTTACCTTTTCTCTTTTACTATTGCTCGTTATGGGAATCACTACACCGGTTCTCGGTGCACTCGTTCGTTACCGCATTGCCGCTTTGCCTTTGCTCATGATAGGATTACTTTCCTTGATCGATGCTGAACGGATCAATTCTTATTTTAAAAAGAAAAAATAAAATAGAGAAGATTTGTTTAAGAATAGTTTTTAAAAAAAATTGCTTTTAATAAACGGAAACAGAAAAAGGAAATTACTAGCTTCCGTTTAACGGAGAAAATCTTTCCAACGGAATTTATTTCTGCATCCTGGAAGTGAACGGAAAAATTTCGGCGACGCAGAAAATTGTGCTGATGAATTGAAATGGAAAAATCCGAAACTCCGAACTCGAAACTCCCTTTCCCCATTCACCAAACTTTCCCAAACAATTTCCGCCCCACTTTTAGTACATTTGTCCGGCTCTTTACATTCCCGCCGCAACAAAAAATTCTGAATGTCATTCCAACAACTCTTCCGGAAAAAATCTGTTGAACAGATCATGCGCAATGCAGATATTGACGCTGAAGCATCGGGAGGAAAATTGCACAAAACACTCGGCGTTCGCGATCTCACTGCTTTCGGAATTGCGGCGATCATTGGCGCAGGAATTTTTTCCACCATTGGAAAAGCAAGTTATCTCGGCGGACCCGGTGTTATTCTTCTTTTCATTTTCACCGCGGTCGCCTGCAGTTTTGCAGCACTCGCCTACGCAGAATTTGCATCGCTCGTGCCCGTGTCAGGAAGCGCATACACGTACTCGTACGTAGCGTTCGGAGAACTTTTTGCGTGGATCATCGGTTGGGCGCTCATTATGGAATATGCGATCGGGAATATTACCGTTGCAATTTCATGGAGCGATTATTTCACGAGTTTATTCAACAGCATCAATTTTCACGGGCATCACTGGCACATGCCGGAATGGATGACTATGGATTATTTCACTGCGCATAATGGATTCAATAATATTTCGAAAATGCTTTCTTCCGGAAGCAAACTCAATGTGCTTGCAGGTTCGCAGGATTTCGGCGGCGAAGTTTCGAAATATCTTGCGTGGAAAAATGCGCCTGCTATCGGAAGTTTTCATTTCGTGCTCGATATTCCTGCGCTGTCGATCATCGTACTCATTACGTGGCTCGTTTATCGCGGAATGAAAGAATCGCGCAATGCGAGCAACATCATGGTGGGAATAAAATTGGTGGTGGTGATCATGGTCATTGTCTTCGGTTCATTTTATATTGACACAAATAACTGGCATCCGTTTCTTCCACATGGAGTCGGGGGATTACTCGGCGGAATTTCTGCAGTGTTCTTCGCCTACATTGGTTTCGATGCGATCTCCACTACTGCAGAAG
The DNA here is from genome assembly GCA_016194975.1 of Bacteroidota bacterium. Classification (NCBI taxonomy): domain Bacteria; kingdom Pseudomonadati; phylum Bacteroidota; species Bacteroidota bacterium. The sequence continues at coordinate 24,403 of JACQAM010000012.1, read as the reverse complement.
AATGTAAAAATCCGCAGCGCGATCTGCCGAGAGGAATTCTTTATTCCATTGTTATCTGCACCGTTTTGTACGTCATCATTGCGCTCGTGATCACGGGAATGATGAGCTATAAAGAATTGAATGTCGGGGATCCGCTCGCACATGTGTTTGAAAAATTTGCACAACTGAAATGGCTGAAAAATATTATTGCGGTGAGCGCCGTTGTGGCAATGGCAAGTGTGCTTCTTGTTTTTCAATTGGGGCAACCGCGAATATGGCTTACCATGAGCCGCGACGGATTATTACCAAAAAGATTTTCAAAAATTCATCCGCGATTCCGCACGCCATCGTTCGCAACGATCATGACCGGATTGATGGTGGGAATTCCTGCTTTTTTTCTCGACCTGAGTTTCGTTACCGACGTATGCAGTCTCGGAACACTTTTCGCTTTCGTGCTCGTGTGCGCAGGCGTGTTGCGCCTCGATGCGGATCCGAATGCGCCGCGTGGAAAATTCCGATTGCCTTATGTGAGCGCGCGTTACATTGTACCAGTACTCGCGGTGGCGCTCACAGTGGTGTGCGTGAAATTTTCTCCCGATTCCACCAAAGAATTTTTCAGATCACAAAAAGTTTTTGACAGCGACACATTATTGAAAATGACAACGCCCGCGCAAACACTTTCTATCAGGAATAAACTCATTGCACTCGCTGCTTCCAAACCGGATGCTTTCGATTCTGCTACAGTTGCCAAAGTGAAAAATAATTCCGACAGTGTTGCAACAACAGATCTCGCAGCTGCGGTGAACAATGGAGAATATGTGAGGATCGTGAGAGCTTCTGTGGACGATGACAAAATAAAATATGAATCGGGTTTCAATGTTTTCTTCCACAATATCCCCATGTGGGTTTTCCTTTTGGTTGCACTTTTCATTGTGTATCGTTCCATCAGCCGCAAACTTTCTCTCATTCCTGTACTCGGACTTTTGTGTTGCCTGTACATGATGTCGGAACTCGGATGGAAAAACTGGTTGTGGTTCACGGGCTGGCTCATCATCGGACTCGTAATTTATTTTACTTACAGCAGGAAGAATAGCCGTCTTGCACAAACTTCCAATTCCTGATCCTGCATCATGTCAGCAATAAAAACAGCATTCATTACCGGTGCAACAGCCGGATTCGGAAAAGCGATAGCAGAAAAATTTGCTGCGGAGAAATGGAATGTGATCATTTCCGGCAGAAGGAAAACGCGTCTCGAAATGCTGGAGCGACAACTGAAAGAAAAATATTCCATTGATGTTCTGTCACTCGCATTCGATGTACGCAATAACGAAGAAGTAAAAAAAACAGTTGCATCGCTCAGCGGAAAATGGAAGAACGTAGATCTTCTTGTCAATAATGCCGGGCTTGCAGCAGGATTATCTCCCGTGCAGGAAGGATCGCCCGACGACTGGGAACAGATGATCGATACCAATGTGAAAGGACTTTTGTACGTGACGCGCAGCATTGCACCGCTGATGATCGAACGGAAATGCGGACACATCATCAACATCGGTTCCATTGCCGGGAAAGAAGTTTATGCCAATGGAAATGTGTACTGCGCAACTAAACATGCCGTTGATGCATTGACAAAAGCAATGCGCGTGGATATGGTTCATCACAACATCCGTGTTTCGCAGATCGCGCCGGGAATGGCGGAAACAGAATTCTCACTTGTGCGTTTTAAAGGCGATGAAGAAAAAGCGAAAACAGTTTACAAAGGATTCGAAGCGCTGAGTGCGGAAGATATTGCGGATACAACATGGTGGATCGCGAGTCGCCCTGCTCATGTAAATATCAATGACATTGTGATCATGCCCGCAGCGCAGGCGAATTCAACTACATTGGTCAGAAAGTCATCCTGAATCCGTCTCAATCTTTAATCAGTATGGTTCGTACAAATCTCTAATCCACCCAATGAAATTTTTTGTCGATCCTGACATCCGCAAAGCTGAAACACTCGATACTTCTTTCTACAACAGCAGGGAGAATTTTGAGATCTCAAAGAAGAAAATATTTTCTTCCACCTGGCAATACATCGGCGATAAAAACCTGGTGCGCCTGCAGGGACAACTTTCGCCGAAATTATTTCTCGAAGGATTCTGCAATGATCCTATACTTTTTGTCCGTGATAAAGAGGACCACGTGCATTGTCTTTCGAATGTGTGCACGCACCGTGGAAATATTTTAGTGGACGCTGCCTGCACTGCCAGCCACATTCGCTGTCGTTATCACGGGCGCAAATTCAAACTGAATGGAGATTTTTCTTCCATGCCCGAATTCGAAGGCGTGGAAAATTTCCCTTCGGAAAAAGATAATTTGTCACAAGTTCCTTTTTCACAATGGGAACAATTTCTTTTTGCTTCCATTGATGCAAAAATTTCTGCCGGCGATGTTCTCGGCGATATGAAAAAAAGAATGAGTTTTCTTCCTTTGACAGAATTCAGTCATCATGAAATTCTTTCCCGCGATTACGTGGTGAAAGCAAACTGGGCTTTGTATTGCGAGAATTACCTCGAAGGATTCCATATTCCGTACGTTCATCAGTCACTCGCTGCTGTACTTGATTACAATTCCTATTCCACGGAACTTTTTCCTTATTCCGTTCTGCAACTCGGACTTTCGCGCGGTGGAGATGAAATTTTCGAATTACCAAAAGATCATCCCGATCATGGAAAAAAGATCGCTGCTTATTACTGGTGGATATTTCCAAACCTCATGTTCAACTTTTATCCCTGGGGACTTTCAATAAATATCGTACGCCCGCTGGCTCCTGATCTCACTAAAGTTTCTTTCATCACTTACACCTGGAAAGAGAACAAACCCGATCGTGGTGCTGGCGCCGATCTTGATAAAGTGGAACGTGAAGATGAATCGATCGTTGAAGATGTGCAGAAAGGTATCCGTTCTTCTTTCTATAAAAACGGAAGATATTCCCCGGCGCGCGAAACAGGAACACATCATTTTCATCGTCTCATTTGCGAATTCATGAATTCATGAGAAATTTTATGCGCAATTGTTTCTTCCTTTTTTTCTCACTCCTGTTCTTCTTTTCCTGCGGAACAAAAAAACAACACGCTGATCTTATTCTCAAAAATGGAAAAATTTATACGGCCGACGGAGGATTTGCTGTGCTCGAAAGTTTTGCGGTGAAAGATGGGAAATTCATTGCCGTGGGAACCAATGAAAGCATCGGCGCGATGTATGATGCCGATTCCACCATTGACGCCAAAGGAAAAACAGTTCTTCCGGGACTCATTGATGCACATTGTCATTTTGTGAATTACGGTTTGGGTTTGCAGGAATGTGATCTCGTGGGAACAAAATCTTTTGCGGAAGTAATTGACCGGGTGAAAAAATATTCTGCTACAAATAAAAATCCGTGGATCATTGGCCGCGGCTGGGATCAGAACGATTGGGCGATGAAAGAATTCCCGACGAAAAAAATTCTCGATTCTCTTTTTCCGAACACACCTGTTTTTCTCAAGCGCGTGGATGGGCATGCGGCGCTCGCGAATAAGCGTGCGCTCGATCTTGCACACATAACAGATTCAACTGAAGTTGCCGGCGGAGAAATTCTGCACGAGATGATTGAAGGAAAAAGCATCAACCATAAAACTGTATTTCTGAATGGAGGAGCGACCGGTATTCTCATTGATAACGCCGTGGATCTCGTTGAAAAAATAATTCCGCAGCCGGATAATAATACAGTCACCACTGCATTGATGCAGGCGCAGGAAAATTGTTTCGCAGTTGGATTGACAACCGTTGATGATGCAGGATTGCTGAAAGATAAAATAGATCTCATCGATCAATTGCAGAAAAACGGGAAACTGAAAATGAGAATTTATGCGATGCTCAGCGACAGCGCACCGAATTACGATTATTATTTATTGCATGGCCCTTACAAAACTGATCAGCTCGATGTGCGTTCATTTAAATTCTATGCCGATGGCGCGCTTGGTTCCCGTGGCGCTTGTTTGTTTTCCAATTACAATGATCAGCCCGGCTGGAAAGGTTTTCTGCTGAGTTCTCCTCAACATTACAGCGGGAAAATGAAATTGTGCGCCGACAAAGGTTTCCAGGTTTGCACGCACGCCATTGGTGATTCAGCGAATCATTTTATCCTGAAAATTTATTCTTCACTCTTGAAAGATTCTCTGCAACGCTGGAGAATTGAACATGCGCAGGTAGTTGCGCCGACAGATCTTCCTTTTTTCGGTGAATACGGAATCATTCCTTCTGTGCAGCCAACACATGCAACGAGTGATATGTACTGGGCGGAAAAAAGAATTGGCCCGAAAAGAATTCATTCTGCTTATGCCTACAATGATCTTCTTAATTCTGCAGGAATAGTTGCGCTCGGAACCGATTTCCCGGTGGAGAACATCAATCCTTTTTATACTTTTTATGCTGCGGTTGCAAGAAAAGATCCGGAACACTTTCCACCGAATGGATTTCAAATGGAAAATGCTTTATCAAGAAGAAATACGTTGTATGGAATGACACGCTGGGCGGCGTATTCTAATTTCGAAGAAAATGAAAAAGGAAGTGTCGAAACGGGAAAATTCGCCGACTTCATTCTGGTTGATACTGATATTATGAATTGCCCGGAAGAAAATATTCCATTGACGAAAGTGCTTTTTACTTTTATCGGCGGAAAAAAAGTTTACGCTGCAAAATGAAAAGTGTTCTCATTTCTTTTTTCATTTTTATCTTTTCCGCGCAATGCGTACATGCCTATCCTTACCCGCGCATGATCGGCGGGCCAAAATATGGTTTCTCTTATTCCGCCGAAGGCATCGTTTCATTTTTCAAAACAGATCCACGCCACAGTGATCCCGCAGTTCCAAGAATTGGTTTCGGTGGCGAATTCAGGATTCATTTTTATCCGTCTAAAAATGCGCACGTTCAATTCGGTCTCGAAGTAGTTTCTCAATCCTGTTCTTTCAACACCTATTATTTCGCGCCGGGTTATTCCACAATTTACGATCGTTCATTCGGGTACACGCATACGCTGCGCACAATGGAAATGTATCTTCCCATTATCGGGCGCCTTGGATTGATGAGCGATGAATCGAGTGCAAGAACAATATTTTTTGTGATGGGAGGATATTCCCCGAAAATATTTCTCAGCGCAAGTTCGAACGTAGTACAGAATTCAACCGGGAATGGAATCTGGGGCGGGCCAACAACCCTCGCATTTGAAAATCACCTGCTCGGCACGAATATCAATCACGTGCTCATGGCAGGATTTGGTTTTGAAAAACGGTTCGGCTTCAGCGAACGGTTTCTTACGTTCGAAAGCATGTTCAAGTACGATCTCTCGCGTTTCATTTACACGGGAAAAGTGGACACGAATACTTTATTCATAAAAGATATGTGCATAAGTTTGCAGGTGGGTTACCGGTTTGCTGCCGGTGGAAGATCGAAGGGCGTAGATTGAAATTTTTTTCGGTTAAAATAAACGAATGAAATTTTTCCGTGCTTTTCTTATTTTCTTTTTATTACCGGCCGGGTTGGTTGCGCAACATGCATTGCCCGATACGATTGATGCAAATTATTATCCGGGTATAATTCTTCTCGATGGAAAAACAGATGACAGCGTTTGGCAACACATCGCGCCTATAAATAATTTCACCCAGCGCGAATTGAACTTCGGTGAAGCTGCAAGTGAAAAAACAGAAGTCCGCATTGCTTACGATAAATTTGCAATTTACTTCGCGATCAATTGTTACATGAATGATCCTTCCATGATGTCGGCGAAATTCATGCAGCGCGATTTTGATTATTGGTCGGATGATAATTTCCAGGTTGCACTTTCTCCTTTCAATGATCGCCGCAACGGATATTTATTTGTGATCAATCCGAATGGCGCACGCGCCGATGAATTGATCTCGAATGGAGAAGAAGGCACGATGGACTGGAATGGAGTGTGGGATGCGAAGACTTCGAGAAATTCTACCGGATGGTTCGCAGAAATAAAAATTCCATTCAGCACATTGCAGTTCAATAAAGATTCACTTCATCACTGGGCAGTGAATTTCGAACGCGATATCAAAAGAAAAAATGAAGAAGATCTCTGGCAGGGATGGAGCCGCGATTATAGTATTTTTTCATTGGTGAATGCAGGAACTTTGTCCGGGATCGGAAACATTGGTTACGCAAAACATTTTGAATTTAAACCGTACGCGCTTGGCGGATGGAATTACGAACGCAGCAATGGATTTACTTATCCATACAAGATCGGCGGCGATCTCAACATCAACCTCACTCCTACCCTGAAAATGAATATCACTGCGAATACTGATTTCGCACAAATAGAAAGTGATCGCATTCCCGTTAATCTTTCACGCTTTGCGATCGATTACCCGGAGAAGCGCGATTTTTTTCTCGAAGGTTATAACAGTTTTGAATTCTATATGGGAAACAGCAACACGGTTTTCTATACGCGAACCATCGGCATTGAACAATTGCAAACTGTTCCCATCATTGCGGGCACACGCGTGTTCGGGAAAGTCGGAAAAAACAATATTGGTTTACTCGACATACAGGAAGGAAAATTCGACACGACCAGCAGTCACAACGATCTTGTTCTTCGTTACAAACGCGACGTCGGCCCACAATCTTACATCGGAGGAATTTTTACGAATAAGGCGGGAGCAGGAACGAGCAACCAGGTGGCCGGCATCGATGCAAGTTATACCACTTCGAAATTTCTTCATCACCGGAATCTTGTGGTGGCAGGAAACATCGCGCAAAGCATGAATGATTTTCGCGCAGAAAAAAATTCTTTGGCTTACCGCATTTATTCTGATTACCCGAACGACCTCGTCGATCATTTCATTGCTGTTTCCAGTCTCCAGCAGAATTTCGATCCGCAGCTCGGATTCATCCAGCGTAAAAATTACGAAGCATTCAACTGGCATCTCGTGATCATGCCGCGCATTTTTACAAAATACGGTGTTCGCAAAATGAATTTCAAACCGTTCGAACTTGCTGCATTGCGAACACAGAGTACACACCAGTTCGAATCGTTTTATAATGAAACAAGAATTGTCGGCGCCGAATTCAAATCGGGCGAATCATTCGAAGTGAATCTCCGACAGACTTATGATCGTCTTGATGAACAATTCAATATCACCGACAGTATTTACATTCCCGTGGGACATTATTTCATGCATGTTTCTGAATTTGCTTTTTCCACTTTTCACGGAAGAAGATTCTGGTTCGACACGTATTACAACTGGGGAACTTTTTACACCGGGAAGATCCAGAACTATAATGCAAGCTTGGGTGTGAATTTTTCGAGACACATGAATATGAATGCTGATTATAATTACAATCTTGTCCGTTTCCAGAAGGGAAATGTGGCAACGAACGAGATCGCTTTGTATTTTAATTATGCATTCACTACGAAGATCGACATCTCTGTTTTCGGCCAGTACAATTCATTCGACGATCTTATGCGTTTGAATTTCCGCCTGCACTGGATCCCGCGTATCGGATCCGATCTTTATTTTGTTTATAATCAGGGACACGATAACATCAAACAACTCGATATGTTCCGCCCGCAATCTACAACAGGCGTTGCGAAATTAGTTTACCGTTTTGCATTCTGAGAATTGCAGATTGATCAATCAAGGAATTTATGTTCTCTCCAGTGATCCAACTTCGTGCCGGATCCTGCCCTGAAGAATTGAAGGGCGCCTTAGCGGTTCCTGATCCATATTTTATTTAACCAACTTCACCGAATTGTAAAATTGCATTGTCCCTTTTCCTATATTAGCTATTCCGCAAAACCAATCTCATGAAAACAAAACTACTTTTCTTCGTATCACTTTTTTCACTCTCCGCTTTTTCTCAATCAACGATCACGTGGAGCAACGAGATCACCGTAGATAACGGAAGCGTGTATGGAAATGTTCGGCCGAGAATTGCCGTCACTTCAGGAAATATTCCCGTGATCATGTGGGGAGGTGGTACTGCAACACAACCACTCCTTGTTGCGCGATGGAACGGAAGTAGTTTCGGAACTCCCGTGCAGGTTACGCCAATGGGATACGATCCTTTCATTGACACGTGGGCTGGCGCCGATATCGCTGCTTATGGAAATACAGTTTATGTTGTTTTCAAAGTGCAGCCGGAAATGTCGAACAACATTTACATTGTGAAATCTACCGATGGCGGAGTTACGTGGACATTGCCAACGCAAGTGGATATTGGACAAGGGCCGTACGATCGTTTTCCATCTGTTGCAGTTACTGCAGCAGGAAATCCTGTTGTGATGTACATGACTTTTGACACTGCTTGGGCAACGGCAGGATATGCTGTTTCAAATTCAAATGATGGTGGTGCAACTTTTTCTACGCCGGTGAATGTGAGTAATCTTGGTGGAAGTATTGTTTGCGATTGTTGCCCGGGTTATGTTACGGTGAATGGAAATACGCAAGCGGCAACGTGGAGAAGAAATAATAATAATCGCCGCGATATGTGGGCAGGAATTTCTACCAATGGAGGAATGACTTTCACGACCGGAATTGATGTGGACAATACCGACTGGATGTTATCGGCGTGTCCTTCTACCGGGCCCGATCCTTTTTTGTGGAATGATAGTTTGTACACGGTATTCATGAGCGGAGCTTCGGGCGACGACAGAGTTTATCTCAGCACATTCAACATCACAACAAGCCAGCAGGGATTTATTCAAACTATCGCACCAAATTATCCTTCGAGTGTAATTCAGAATTATCCATTCTCCGCGGGAAAGAATGATACGGTGGGTGTGGTGTGGCAACAGGATGCTTCTTCCAACATCGATTCTTATTTCACGTGGTCAACAACCGGCGCAAGTGGATTGATCAATAATGAATCGGTCATCAACACCACAACTGCGAACGATCAGAGAAATCCGCACATTGCTTATTCTTCCAATACATTTCATATTTGCTGGACCGATCTTTCTTCCGGGAATGTGATGTATCGTTACGGAACGATCACGCCAACAGGAATTGCGGAAAATATTTCTCATCGATCGCTGCAAGTATTTCCGGATCCTTCTTCGGATGTTGCGACGATCGATCTTTCCTGTTTGGATCATCACGATGGCGTTCTGAAAATTTTTGATGTGAATGGAAAAGAAATGGAATCGTCGGTGATCAGCGGGCAGGAAAAAATGACGGTGAATAAGTTCGACGCCGGAATTTATTTTGCAGAAGTGACAGATGAAACAACATTGGAAAAATTCTGTTGCAGGATCATTTTCACGGAATAGAGATTCGGAAATAATTTTTACTTCATCTCCCGATTATGAAACTCGCGTCAAACCTTGACAAGATCGGAACGATCGGATTGTTTCTTGCCGCGCTCGCTACCCCCTGCTGCTTTCCGCTTTTTGCTTTTGTCTTTTCTGCATTCGGGCTCGGCTCAACTGAACTTTTCGGCGGCTGGACGGAATATATTTTTGAAGGATTAGTACTCATTTCCCTTATAGGATTTTTCATTTCTTTCCGGCAGCACAAAAATATTTTTCCTTTTATCATCGGGCTGATCAGTGGTTCAATTATTTTTTATTCCTACAACTTCAGCTTCAACAATGTGCTGATCTATTCCGGGATGTTCGGATTACTTTTTGCAACCGTGCTGAATTTTTTCATCAACTGGAAAAATAAAACTGCCTGTGCAACATGCGCATTGGTCGATGGCAAAACAATTGAACTGGAATCCACGATCACCTGTCCCAAGTGCGGACATAAGAAAAAAGAATTGATGCCGACCGATGCCTGCCAGTTTTATTATGAATGTGAAAATTGTAAAACTGTTTTAAAACCCAAACAGGGCGACTGCTGCGTTTATTGCAGTTACGGAACGGTGAAGTGCCCGTCGAAGCAAACCGGAAAAGATTGTTGCTGATCGTTCAGAAATTTTTTCTCACACGTGCGCGCTCACAAGTTTCGCAATGGCGAATGCAGATCCCGCTGCCAGAATTCCGATGAGCGTAACTTTCCACGCACCTTTCCAGGGATTTTCTCCGATCGCTTTGTTCTTGAAAAATCCGAAGAGCGCCAATGCAACGATCGTCACTCCTGAAGAAAAATATAATCCCATCTGCGGAGTTTGCGTGAAAAAATACGCGAGCAGTGGAATGAATCCACCGGCAATGTAAGAACCCGCAATGATCATCGCAGAATTCCGTGCACGATTCACATCCGGTTTTTCCAATCCTAATTCAAACTTCATCATGAACTCCACCCATTTGTTTTTATCCATTGCGAGTTCATTCACAAATTCTTTTTTCACGCGATCAGAAATATTATACTCGGAAAGAATTTCTTCGATCTCCGCTTTTTCTTTTTCCGGCAAATTATCTACTTCGTAATATTCTCTTTTCAGTTCGGCAGAATAATGATCGGCTTCAGTTCTTCCAGCAAGATATCCGCCCAATCCCATCGCAATCGATCCGGCAATGATCTCCGCAATACCCGCCGTGATCACAATAGAATTATTGTGTACCGCACCGCTTAATCCTGCAGTGAGTGCAAACGGAACAGTGAGTCCGTCCGACATGCCGATCACGATATCGCGCACTACTTCGCTGCCGTGGAAATGTTCTTCTTCGTGTGTCATGCGAATTGGAGATTTGAAATTCGAAATTAGTTTCTCTGAACAAATGTAGAAAGGAAATGGGAGTTTGAAGCGCGGAAAATTTTGAGTAAATTTCGTTTACGAATAACCCGAAGTTCAGTGTCGCTTATCCACCCAAAGCAGGACGGATAACCGAACTTTTATGACGGGTATAAGCGAGTTAGGGGTAATTTTATGACACAAATGAATAAGATAGATTATGCAAAGCAGGTAGTCAATACCTTCCATTCTGACCTTGATAATGTTTATGAACGGTTTAAAGTAAAGTATGCTCTTCTTGCGGTATTGAAAAATGAACTCACACCTGTTGACGTTACAGTGACAGACCATCCACCAACTAAAACTATTTTAAGAATAATATATCCAAGTGGAGAAATAAATAAAAATTACGATCAAATGACGACCGAATGCAGGCGAATATTCATTAGTGATTTATATTCTTGTTCTGCTAGCTTTTGTATTTATCTTGACAATGTATTACGCAAAAAAAACGTTAACGGCAGACATTTGCCTGCATTTTTTGACAAACAATATAATCAACCACTGAATATTTTGAACAGGTTCTTAAAATCTGACGACAAATTATTTTTAACATTTTTGCATAATGTTCGAAACTCAATGATTCATTATGACGGGCAGTATAACAAAAAAAATTTACTTGACTACAAAATCTTAACATTGGAATTTAAAACAACTGAACATAATTTAGGTGAACAAATCATTTGGGGGACTGAGGAAATGATTGAGGTTTATAAAAGGTTAAAAAGCATATTTGCTTACGACATATTTATTAATAATTCGCTTTTCGTTTGAAATTAACGAAAACTAAAGACTGAAACCACTAACGTTTGCGGACGATCTATTTAAAATAAACATCACATGACGGACGAGCAGAAAAATGAGATTAGAGAAACCCTTACAAAACAAGGATTTTCAAATGAACAAATTGACAACGCTAAAGTTGCGTTTAGTTCGACAACCGAATCGCATACGATTCAAATCAGTCTACCAATGTTTCCTAAACATTTCATTAGACAAGTTTTAATAACTGAATTGGCAGCGGTGGTAAAAACATCACCATGGCTTGGCTTCATTTGCATAAGTAGCGGAATGGAATTTTTAGGCAAGTGCATAGACAGCAATAATCCAACAGGCTGGAATGCTGAATGCGTTTCCGGACCAAATTTCAAAAATGTGATAGAGACCCTCGAAGCTTTTAAAAAATATAGACCCCTACTCTCTCGACCAAATTTTAACCTTTACCGAGAGTTTCGTTGTGGTTTAGTTCACGCCTGTGCGCCAGGAGACAACGTTTCTCTTTCACACGGAACAGATGAAAAACCAACCATTCTCGAACAGACTGGAGAAATTAACTTTAATGCTGATGAGCTTTATGAAGACTTTAAATCCGCATGTGAGGAAGTTATTAATATGAATTTTGAGCAACCGAACAAAATGAATGAAGCAAAAATATATATTAACTGTACCCTGACACCCTCTCCGAAAACTACAAACACTTCCAGCTATTCAGACAAAAACCTAAACAATGGAATTTAAACAAGCGATTTTACTAAAAGAAAAAAACAAGCATCTCCTCGGTAAGCAGGATAAAGGAGCCACAATTGAAGAATTAATTCTTGTTCCCACCAATAATGAATCGGCAGAAGAATTTTTAAAACATTATCTTCAAATATTGGACGGAGAGAAGGCAATTATTCCATTCTCAGGTAGTGATGTTGACATCGTTGCAGTATTCGACAAGAAAAAAATACACGCAGGATTTTTCTTTCACACAAACATTTTAAACCTCTCAGACGAATTAAGAGTTATTAATGAATAAAAACTACCCATAACAGCAGTGCTTGTTGCACAACTTCCCTTTTCAAAAAATAATTCCCCTATTCTGCTGAATAGCGCATTATCTTCCCACTCCACAAAAGTTCACCACACATTTTTTTCTGTTAATCGCTCCTATTCTCCCTCAACCCATAACTCGTACTTCTTCCGCCTGCATTTTCTTTTTTCAGAATTTTTTTCTTCATGAGGTCTTGTATATCGCGCAGAGCGGTATCCGCCGAGCACTTGGTTATTTTTCCCCATTTGGTAGAAGTGAGTTTCCCTTCGAAGCCATCGAAAAGTTTATTGATCATCGCACGTTGGCGCTCATTGATGGAAGTGCGCGTGTGTGTATCCCAGAATTCTGCTTTTCTCAAAACAACATTTAATCGCTGGTCAGTTTTGTTCAATGCGCGGTCGAGGCACGTGAGGTACCACAGCAACCATTTGGTTATATCGGTATTTCCTTTCTGTGTTTTTTCCAGCATCTCGTAATAATTTTTCCGCTCCACGCGTATCTGCGCCGACATGCTGTAGTAGCGTTGCGCTTCACCGTCCGCGCGCGAGAGTTGCATATCCGCTATGGCGCGCGCCATGCGGCCATTCCCGTCATCAAACGGATGTATAGTTACAAAGCGGAAATGTGCAACGCCCGATTTCAAAACAGGATCTGTTTTTTTATCGGTGTTGAACCACTTCAGAAATAATTTCATTTCATGACGCACCCGTGTTGCATCCGGCGCTTCATAATGCACGCGTTCTTTTCCCATGGCGCCCGAAACAACCTGCATCGGCCCTTTGTCATTGCGTCTCCATTTTCCAACTGTTATTTTGTGCATGCCGCTTCTGCCTTCCGGAAAAAGTAATGAGTGCCATCCGTACAAGCGATTTTTTGTCAATGGGACTTTGTAGTTGCGCGTTGCATCGAGCATCATCTCTACGAGGCCGTCAACATTTCTGTCGGAAGGTATGAGTCCCGCAATGTGCATTCCCAATTGTCTCGCTATGGACGAACGTACTTGCTGTGCATCCAGGAATTCTCCTTCTATTTCGTTTGACTTGAGTACATCCTGTGTGAGTGTTTGCAGATCGGTTTCGTTGCGCATGGCGAATCCGAGCAGGTGCAGATGTGCTTTTAAGCGTCCCTGCTTGTGGCGTATACTCATGAGCAGGGGCAGCAGTTCGTCTGTATCCCAGGTGAGTTCCGGCCATTTTGCATTTTCGTGTATATACCTCGGCATTTTCTCCGCAATTATGCGGTAATTATACGAATTATTCTCCGCATCTAAAATTTTATTTCCGCATTTTTGCGGCATTTAATTATTTTATTCTCCCTGCCCGACTGCGTCACTCCCGTCCGTAATGGCACGGGCAAGCAGGCGGGTGCCGAAAATGGAATCAATAACGCATGGCTGCTTTCCCAGTCGTGTTTTACCGGTGAAATTTACCGGAACATTTCAACTAGAAGCTATCTCAAAATTACCAATGAGGCTTCGCGCTCTTTGCGCCTTAGCGGTGAAAAAATCCTAAAACGCAATTTTGAGATAGCTTCTACAATTCTTTCACAAATTCCCCGCACCACTTTTTTATTTCATCGCGCACTTTCCTGAATTGATTCATGATCTCTTCGTCGCTTCCTCTTGCTTTTGCCGGATCAGGAAAGTTGCGATGGGTCTTTTTTGCGCGTGAAGGAAAAACAGGACATTTTTCATTCGCATTATCGCAAACAGTGATCACAATATCAAAATCTATATTCGCATATTCATTCACATTATTCGAAGTGTGATGAGAAATATCAATACCATCTTCTTTCATCACGGCGACCGCTTTTGGATTCAAGCCGTGCGTTTCTATTCCGGCAGAAAAAACTTCTGCTTTGTCGCCGGCGAATTTCTGCAGGTAGCCATGCGCCATCTGGGAACGGCAACTGTTTCCGGTGCAGAGAACGAGTATCTTCTTCATCTTATTTTTTTCTGAAAACTGCAGAATGAAAATTACAGCTTGTGCATACTGATCATTTACAACAATCTGTTCCGCAACATTCATTTGTTTTTTCTCCGTAAACCGTAATGCTGAAAATCCCGGTTTCTCCATTGGTGAATTTTTCCATTTCCTCCGTCTCTGAATATTTTTCCATGATCTCACCCGGAATTTTTATTGCACGTTCTTTCTGAACGATCACCTTTTTGAATCCGGTTTTTTCTATCAGTTGCAGATACTCCTTTTTCGTGATTGCTCCCGAAACGCAACCGGCATACATTTCCGCATCATTCTTTAGTCCGGAAGGAAGTTCTCCTTTAATCACGACGTCGGAAATGCTGAAGTGTCCGCCTTTTTTCAGGATGCGGAAAATTTCGGAGAATGCTTTTTCTTTATCAGGAACAAGATTGAGCACGCAATTGCTCACCACCACATCGGCACGTTCTGCCGACAGCGGAATTTTTTCAATATCTCCAAGACGGAATTGCACATTATCGAATCCTAATTTTTCTGCGTTGGCTTTTGCTTTCGCGATCATGGTTTCCGTCATGTCAATGCCAATGATCGTTCCCGATTCACCGGCGATTGCGCGTGCAACAAAACAATCATTTCCTGCGCCCGAGCCGAGATCAACTACCACATCGCCTTCTTTGATGAGCGCAAATTCCGTAGGAATTCCACAGCCCAGGCCAAGATCAGCTTCCGAATTATATCCTTTAAGCGTTTCATAATTTTCACTGAAAACTGCGTAGTCAACCGTGCAGCATTCGCCCGCACCGCAGCACGAAGTTTCATTCTGTTCTTTGGATTGTGATGCGATCGCAGAATATTTTTCTTTCACGATCTGTTTGAGTTCTTCGTTGGTTTTCATAGATTTATTTTTAATCGTTAGATAACGATTGATTTAACAACACTTCGCCTTACTTTTCCGGAAGGCATCGAACAGCGCATTTATACTCGTTTTTGCATTTTCCCATTCTGCTTCGTCAATGCAGTAACAGACTTTCGCCCCGTCAATATCACCTTTGATAAGTCCCGCCTCTTTCAGTTCTTTCAGGTGTTGCGAAACTGTACTCTGGGAAAGAGGCAGAACCTCCACGATATCGCCGCATACGCAACTCTGTTTTTTAAGAAGATGCTGCAGTATTGCCACGCGCGCCGGATGCGCGAGCGCCTTTGCATAACGCGCGGTACGATTGTCGCGCACTGTGAATTCATCTTTTCTGGCAATTCCCATGGTTCACTATTTATCGTAAAATTACGATTAATTTTATGATTGCCAAATATTCAATACTTTTTTTCAAATAAAACCAGGCACCAGGGCATTCATCTTCATCCTAATTTTTTTTTGGGTGAGAAAATTATAGATAGTACAGATATACAGATGGAGCGTCGGTCATCGCGATCCAGAATTTATTCGGGAGAAGCGATCTTGCGGGAGGTATCTGTACTATCTGTAATCTTCCCTCTTAACACTATAACGTTCATATTTTATTTTGAATAGCCGGCACGGAGCGGCCTGCCTTATTACTTTTCACTGATCAAAAAAACGATGATGAAACTTAAAACACGCCGGCCGTTCTTCCTGCTGTTCATTTTTATTTTTTTCTTTAGTGAATTCTCTTTTGCCGGAACAAATTCGCCCTTCCGTTTCATCATTGCACGCGACGGAATTCTTGCTGTACACCGGGAAGGAAGTTTCATTCCGGAAACTGATCTCATCAGCAAAAAATACGTTAACCGTAATGATCCCGGTTCTACAGGGCATTTTACTTTGCTCACGTCGGATCCGTTCACTATTGCAGGAGAAAATGATTCGGTGGAAATGCGTCTTTCTCTTCCCGGGAATTTTATTTACACTTTCGAGAATCGTGAATCGACAGACAGTGTTCCTTATGTAGCACTTGTGAGTGATTCTTCAACTGCAACCAATTTTCTGGATCGCGTGAAAAAAATCAGGAAACGTGAATGGGAAATTTATCGTATCGCCATCCGGATAAAAAATTCTACAGAAACATGGTGCATGTATTTGCGTTTCCAGCCCGACCTGCTCACGATCAACCTACCGAATAAATCGAATCGCGAAACAATGAAGATCCATTCTATCTCACCCGCAATTCCGGTTATTCATCTTGGCCACATCGATTACACGAATTACACCATCGGGCCGGGAATAAGCTTCAACGTCGGACTCGCACCACGCAAACCCTATTTACGATTGCTGGCAGACATCGTTGGTCCCGTAAGTATAGAATGGATGTTCAGGCCGATCAGCGAATTCAACGACATCTTTGCCATCAAGTCAAATGCAGTCGGAATATTCTTCAACTCCGGTTACGGCATTTTTCATTGGGGAATCGCTTGGTACACGCCCACCTACTCCCGCGCAGAGGCGTACATCGGGATCAATCTTGCGCCCGCCATGCAATTGTTCAACGGAGGAAAAGCGAAACGTTACCGTTGGTAAAAGCGGATCAGTTCACAGGAACGTAGTTGTATTAAAGTACAACCTTCATTATTTCACAAATCCGTATCTCACAAGATGCAATCCTTCATTTTTCTAAAAGGCAGTAAAGAAGTGCTAAAACTTTCGATCAGATGCACTCCCGATGATCAGAACATCGGAAGAAGAATAGGTTTTCCTTTTGTGCCCATGAGCAGCAAAGAAAATTCCCAAGCTCCTCTTCCACCGCTGTAATTGCTCAGGTAAGAGGTGTTCAGATCATAACTGAAACGGAAAATGGATTGCCCCTGGCGGAAACCGAGATGAAACACCACCGCATCTTTTACACGGTAATCCACTCCTGCAAGTGCATCAAGCGACGATCCTTTTATTTTGTAAAACGCAAGCACACCGAAATTCAGTTCATGCGCTTTTCGCTGATTCATATAAAGTATGCGCGGTTGTATCGAAAAATTTTCATTGATGTCATAATCACATCCTGCAATATAATTTGCACGCAACGGCACCCTGCTTTTCACTTCGGTGAACGATTCATTGGGAACGGTGAGGTGATATAAAGAGAATGAAGCGAACGGATGATATTTTTTATGCAATGGCATGTACCGGTAACGCACACCGAGATCCGCATCGAATTTCACCATCGATGTTCTTGCAAAATTTTCCTGATTGTAAATATTCTGATCGAATGTTCCGGTTGAATTGTCCCATTGCACATCATACGTATAGGAATTCTGATCGAAACTTTTGTAGAAAATTCCGGTCTGCAATCCTACAGTGAGATAATGTTCATTCGTTCCATCCATAATGTTGTACGAACCCGATGCCATTGCATTCAGCGTTTGAAATTTTCCCACACCCGAATGATCTTCCACAAGGTACCCGCCTACTCCGAATTTATTATTCCACTTATGCAAAAGCATATCGTAAGAAATATACGCGGTCGTGTACGGTTTTATCCCGAGCGCTTTCCACTGCGAACGAAAATCGGAAGTCACGCGATAGTCCCCTTTCTGCCCGTCATACATTCCTGTTGATGCCGGACTCATGATCAGGTTCGTGATATCGTACTGCGAGAAATGAAAATCCTGCGCAGCGATCACTGTGAAGGCTGCAAGCGTGGAAAAAAGGGAAATTATTTTTTTCATGGCTACAGTTTTTTACCGGATAAGATTTACTCCGCCGGACATGTTCACATATTTATTATCAGCAGTAACTCCAACAAGTGTCCACACATAAGTTCCGGCAGGTTGTGGTTTCGAACGGTAAGTTCCGTTCCAACCATTCGTCTGTGAATTGCTTTCGAATACCTGGTTGCCCCATTCGTTGAACACCCGGAACTCGAATTGCGTGAACGGTCCGCCTTTCACAAACAGAATATCATTGACGTTGTCGCCATTCGGTGTGAATGCAGTCGGAACTCCCGGCGGAGTAACATGCTCTTCGCACGGAACAAACAGTATGCTGTCGCTGTAAGATGAAACGCATCCTGAATCAGAAGTTACAACAAGTGTGACGTGATACCATGTGGTGTCGTTGTAAGTATGCGTAGGATCCTGCAACGAACTGAAAGTAGAATCTCCGAAACTCCAGTTCCAGGTGATGATCGTTCCGCTTGAAATGGTAGAAGAATCAGTGAACGCTGCATTGAACGGGCAAGTAAGCGCAGAACTGAAATCAGCGGCAGGAGAAGGATTCACATTCACAGTTTTCGTGATCGTATCGGAACATCCTGCTGATGAAATAACAATGAGTGTCACCGATTGATTTCCATTCGTAGTATATACGAAATTCGGATTCTGCGATGAAGAGGTATCTGTTCCCGATGTCCAGCTCCAGTTCACGATGCTGTCGTTGACCACGGTGGAAAGATCAGTGAACGATCCTGCAACGCCATTACAAAGTACTCCGCTGCTGAACTGCGCATCCGGCTTATGACCGATCGTGATCTGCATGGAATCGGTGACGCCGCTGCAGATGCCGCTGCCGGTTGTACTAAAATACAACGTTACATTTCCGGAAGCCGTGTCATTTGTTCCTGGCGTGTAAACAGGATTGAGTACAGAAGAGGATGGTGAAAAAGTTCCGTCGCCGGAAGTGGACCATTGTCCGCCTGTAGCACCGGAAATATTTCCATTCAGCAGTACGTTTCCTCCTCCGCAGATCACGACATCAGGCCCTGCCTGCGCAATCGATGCAGGAATGAAAGAAAGCACAATTGAATCGGACGATGGTATGCACGTGTTGGTTGCAACGAGTACAAGTGTTACAGAACCTGAACTGGTATCTGTTCCCGATGGAACGTATGTTGCATTCAGTGCAGAACTATCGGGTGTGAATGTTCCGCTGCCTGAAGTTGTCCAGTATCCTGTTCCGGAATTACCAATGACATTTCCGTTGAGCACATATCCACCGGTGTTTGCACAAATCGTAGAATCATTTCCGGCGAATGCAGTTGCGATCGGTGTGATGATGATCTGCATCGTATCTGCATCCGGATTACATGTTCCGTTATTCGTGGAAGTGAGGATGAGTGTTACTGTTCCGGCAGAAGTATCGGCTGCACTTAAATTATAAGTTGCATTCAATGTTGAATCGTTAGGCGTGAATGTTCCGCTGCCGAGTGTTGTCCAGATTCCTGTTGTTGCTCCCCCGCTGATCGTTCCATTGAGCGTAACAGCAGTATTTCCGGCACAGATATTCTGATTTCCTCCCGCATTCACCAATGGAGATGGAGAGAAGAAAATAGTCATGCTGTCAACAACAGGAGAACACAAACCATTGCCTGTTGAGGTGAGATACACCACAACACTTCCGTTATTCACATCAGAAGTATCCGGTAAATAAGTCGGATTCATCACTGTATTTCCGGGAATAAATACTCCGTTGCCGGTAGTATTCCAGATTCCTCCGCTTGCGATGGTTACTGATCCGTTGAGATTCACATCCGGATTATTTGCGCAAACAGTTTGATCAACTCCAGCAAAGACAACCGGACCCGGCGTCACTGTGATGAACATGGTATCTGCATCGGCAGTGCATCCTCCGTTTCCTGTTGAAGTAAGAATGAGCATAATCGGGCTTGCAAGCGTATCGCTGTTCGAAGGTGTGTATGTTGAAGTGAGTGAAGTTGCATTCGAGAATGTTCCGTTTCCATTTGGTGTTGTCCATATTCCTGTTCCGCTTCCACCACTTATTGTTCCGTTCAATGCTGTTGCATTATTTGCGCACGCACTCATATCAGGTCCCGCATTCGCGTCGGGCTGATGCGTGATCGTGAGAACAACAGTATCGCTAACGGCATTGCATATTCCGTTTCCTGTTGATGTGAGAATGAGAAATACACTTCCTGCAATGGTATCTGCTGCACTCGGTGAATAAGTCGCGTTGAGACTTGAGCTCGACGGAGAAAATGTTCCTGAACCGGAAGTGCTCCAGTCACCCGTATTCGTTCCTCCGCCAACATATCCCGACAGAATTACATTGGCATTATTCGCGCACACACTCTGATCCGCACCAGCGAGTACGTAAGGCGCAGGTGTGATCGTGATGGTGATCGTGGAAGTAACAGGTGTGCACGCGTTCGATGCATGATAAGTCAACAATACACTTCCGTTGGTTGTGTCGGATGCTGATGGTGTGTAAACAGGATTGGTAACGAGTGCTGTGGGTGCAAATGTTCCGCTTCCCGATGTGGTCCAGAATCCTGATCCTGTACTTGAACTCCCAGTTACGGAAACAAGATCATTATTCGCACAAACAGTCTGATCAGGACTTGTCGTGACTGTTGGCACTGGAGCGAATGTTATGATGAGCGTATCAGTTACAGGATTACAAGTTCCGTTATTGGTTGTGCTTAAATACAACGTCACTGATCCGGCTGTGGTATCTGCGGCGGAAGGAATATAAGTTGCATTAAGCGTACTGGCGTTCGGTGTGAATGTTCCCGTTCCCGCTGTACTCCACGTTCCGCTTCCTGTAGAAGTTGTACCGTTCAGCGGTGTATTCGGACTGTTGATACACGAAATAATATCCGGCCCTGCAATCGCATGCGGTGCATTTGAAATACTGAGCACCATCGTATCAGATACAGGATTGCAAACTCCGTTTCCGGTTGTTGTAAGTATAATATCTACAAATCCCAGAGTGGTATCGGCACTACTTGCAACATACGAAGCATTCATATCGGTGTTCGCTGGTGTAAATGTTCCGCTTCCGGTTGTAGACCATACACCACCCATAGAAACGGAGAACGAACCATTCAGTACAGCAACGGCATTGTTACCGCAGATACTCTGATCAGGTCCGGCATTCACGATCGGCGCCGGAGTAATTGTTATCGCCACCTGGTCACTGACTGCAAGACATCCACCGTTATTTGTAGTTGTAAATGTCAATGTCACAAATCCGGAAGCAGTATCGGCAGCAGAAGGAACATACGTTGCGTTGTTGGTAGTTGCATTCGGTACAAATGTTCCTGTTCCGGAAGTTGTCCATATTCCGCTTCCGGTTGATGAAGTTCCTGCGAGATAAACAGAATCATTATTCGCACAAACCGTTTGATCCTCTCCTGCATAAACAGTAGGCGGTTGTGTGTATGTGATGGTGATTGTATCCTGGACTGCAAGACAATTTCCGTTACCCGTACTGGTGAGCCACACAAGTACACTTCCAGCAGCAGTATCAGCATTGGTAGGAACATAAGTTGCGTTGAGTGTAGTTGCATTCGGTGTGAATGTTCCGGTTCCGTTCGTGTTCCATGTTCCGCTTCCGGTTGAAGATGTTCCGCTCAACGCTGCATTCGGATTATTTGCACAAACGAAAATATTACTTCCCGCATTTACCAGCGGCGCATTGGTGATGGTAATGATCATTGAGTCGATTGCTGCAAAACATTGTCCGTTACCGGTTGTGCTCAAATACAACGTCACGGTTCCGGCAGCAGTATCCGCTGCGGAAGGATTATAAGTTGCATTAAGAGTCGTCGAAGAAGGTGTGAATGTTCCTGTGCCGCTCGAACTCCACTGTCCGCCTGTTGCTGTAATAATGCTTCCACCCAATGATACTGCAGCATTATTTGCACACACCGTTTGATCCGCTCCTGCATTTGCAACCGGCCCGTCAGTTATTGTTATAACAAGTTGATCATTTGCAGAAGGACAAGCTCCATTCGCAGTTGAAGTAAGTGTCAATGTAACACTGCCTGCAGTGGTATCCGCGCTGCTTGGATTGTAGGTTCCGTTGAGTGCAGTATTTCCAGGCGAAAAAATTCCTGTCCCGGAAGTTGACCATATTCCGCTTCCTGTCGAAGAAGTTCCCGACAACAAAACTGCCGGATTATTATCGCAAACAGTTACATCAGGCCCGGCATTCACAACAGCGGGAGTATTGATAACAACATTTGTTGTTGCTGCATTACTCGTACATCCATTCACCGTTACCGTCACAGAATAAGTTCCCGCATCTGCGGACGTGGCTCCGGGTATTGATGTATTCTGCGTTGATGCTGAGAAACTATTTGGCCCGCTCCAGGAATAAGTTGCTCCTGCAACATTCGAAGAATTCAGATTCAGATTCGATCCGGAACACAACGGTCCGTTGTTCGAAGCAACCGGTGGATTCGGAGTTGCATTCACCACCACAGTTGTTGTTCCCGGAACACTCGCGCATCCGTTGTTTGCAGTTACAGTATAAGTTCCTGCTCCTGCAGCAGTGATATTCGGAATCGTCGGATCCTGCAAAGTTGATGAGAAACCATTCGGCCCACTCCAGGAATAAGTTGCTCCCGGAATTGTATCCACCAACAATTGCAGAGTTGTTCCTGCACAAACAGGACTGTTGCTCGACACAACTGGCGTGGTCGGTGTTGCACTGACTGCAGCAAAAGTTGTACTGTCAACACTCGTGCATCCATTCACTGTTACATTCACAGTATAAGTTCCCGTTGCTGCAGTTGTTGCCGAAACAATCGAAGGATTTTGCGATGATGATGAAAATCCATTTGGTCCGTTCCAAGAATAAGTTGCGCCTGCAACATTGGTTGCAAAAAGATTAAGAGTTGATCCTGCACATATCGGAGAATTACTTGATGGAGATGGTGCAGATGGAATCGGATTAATAATAACATTCACTGATGCAGCCACACTCGGGCATCCGCCTACAGTTACTGTTACGGAATAAGTTCCTGTATCCGCAAGTATAGCAGCAGGTATAGAAGGGTTTTGTGTAGTTGATGTAAATCCATTCGGCCCTGTCCAGGAATAAGTTCCTCCTGCAACATTAGAAGCAGTGAGATTCAAAGTTGATCCTTCGCATATCGGAGAATTACTCGAAACAGTTGGCGGTGCCGGAGTCGGATTCACAACTACAGTAGTCGTTCCAGCTGAAGTGCTGGTGCAACCGAGAACTGTTACCGTCACAGAATATGTTCCTGCACCGGCAAGTGTAATGTTGGTTATGTTTCGATTCTGACCGGTGCCCGAATAACTATTCGGCCCGGTCCAGTTGTAGGTTGCTCCTGCAACAAAACTTGAAAAAAGATTCAATGTATTTCCTGTACAAACAGGGCTGTTGCTCGATGCGGTAGGCGGATTCGGGATCGGATGGATCACAACATTGAATGTTGCATTTGCACTTGTGCATCCGTTCACTGTTACGTTCACCGAATAAATTCCTGCATTGGCAGAAGTGACATTCGGAATACTGTTTGTTTGCGTTGATGAAGAAAATCCTGCAGGCCCTGTCCAGGAATAAGTGGCGCCTGCAACAAAGCTTGAATTAATATTAAGTGTTGCACCTACACACAAAGGTGAGTTGCTTGTGATCGTCGGAGGATTTGGTGTTGCGTTTACAACAACTGTTGTTGTCGCAGGCGAACTGCTTGCACATCCACCAACTGTAACTGTTACCGAATAAGTGCCGGCAGCAGGAAGTGTTGCACTGGCAATGGTCGGATTTTGTAATGCAGAAGAAAATCCATTCGGCCCAGTCCAGGAATAAGTTGCACCCGCAATGGTACTTGCAAAAAGATTCAACGGTGTTCCGGTACAAACAGGAGTGTTACTCGACACAGTAGGCGGAGCAGGAATTGTATTGACAGTAACAACTACTGTTCCGTCGGATCCGGTACATCCACTCACTGTTACATTCACAGAATAAGTTCCGCTCGCTGCAACAGTTGCTCCGGCGATAGAAGGATTTTGCGATGATGATGAAAATCCATTTGGCCCTGTCCAGGAATAAGTCGCACCTGCAATTGTATTTGCAAAAAGATTAAGTGTTGATCCTGCGCATATCGGTGAATTGCTCGATGCAGTAGGTGTAACAGGAATCGGATTTACAGTAACACTTGTTGTTGCATTTGAACTTGTACATCCGGCAACAGTAACATTCACAGAATAAGTTCCGCTCGCTGCAACAGTTGCTCCTGCGATTGAAGGATTTTGCGATGACGATGAAAAACTATTT
>JACQAM010000011.1 GCA_016194975.1 Bacteroidota bacterium | reverse complement strand
CTTTTTTCCCTTTCTCCTGTTCATGAAGAATGGAAATGATTTGTGTTTCTGTGAATTTTGATTTTCTCATAGCTGTTTAAAATTAGTGGTTTTTTAATTTGCCCTCTAATTTCAAATGGCCGAACTTTGGGGAAGCTTACAGTAGCACAGAGTACGAAATACGAAATCCCGAACGCGTTCGGGATTTCGTATTTCGTACTCCCAAGACTATCTTTGTCTATGCACGTTTCACTGGAGAACATCGGAAAAAGATTTGATCGCGAATGGATATTCCGTGGTGTGAATCATGTTTTCTCAACAGGGAAAGCAACTGCAATTCTCGGTGCGAATGGTTCGGGAAAATCAACATTACTTCAGATCATTGCCGGAAGCATGATGCAGCTCGAAGGAAAAGCAGAATATTCTCTCGGCGAAAAAAAAATTCAGCAGGAAGAAGTCTATCGTTATGTGAGCATCGCTTCGCCTTATCTCGAATTAATGGAAGATCTCACTTTGCAGGAATCTATTTCGCTGCAGGGAAAATTCAAGTCGTGGAGAAATGCGCTGAAAGAAAAAGATATTCTTGAAATCTCTGAACTCGGGAATGAGAAGAATAAGCAACTGAAGAATTTTTCATCGGGAATGAAGATGCGCACAAAATTGGTACTGGCTGTTCTTAGTGATGCGCCGCTTTTATTGCTCGACGAACCCTGTTCGAATCTTGATAAGAATTCATGCGAATGGTATGGAAAACTCGTAAGGGAAAATTCGGCGGGAAGAACCATTATCGTTTGTTCGAACCAGGTGAAGGATGAATATTTTTTCTGCAGTGATGAACTGCGGATGGAAAATTTCAAAAAATAATTTTCCGGCAACAAAGTTGAGAGACGGAATAGAGGAGTCGGGAGTAAGTGTCCGAACACAAACCATTGAATTTCACTCTGAATATTCCTCCGTTCTCCATTCTTTACCTATCTTCGCTATCCCAAAAAAACAGAAGTATCACTATTAAACATCGATCACCATGGCTGACACAGGCGACGTAAGCATCGGAACATTTCTGAAATACAACAACGAACTCGTACAGGTTGTAGAGTGGCAACATCGCACTCCCGGAAATCTTCGCGCTTTTTACCAGGGGAAAATGAGAAATCTCCGCAATGGAAAACTTGTAGAGAATCGTTTCCGTTCGGGAGAACTCGTGGAGATCGTTAGTGTGGAATATAGAAATCTGCAATTCATTTATCCGGAAGATTCGAATATTGTGCTTATGGATAAAGACAACTTCGAACAGATCTACATTCAGAAAGACATGATCGGAGACGGCATCAATTATCTCAAAGAAGGAATGGATGTGAAAGTGTGGTTTGAAAGTGATGAACCTATTTCTGCAGAAGCTCCTTCAACAGTTGAATTAGAAGTCACCTACTGCGAACCGGGATTGAAAGGAGATACTGCAACTAACACACTGAAACCGGCAACACTTGAAACCGGCGCAAAGGTCAGCGTTCCTCTTTTTATCAATATCGGCGACAAAATAAAAGTGGATACCAAAATGCATTCCTATATGGAGCGGGTGAAACAATGAGTTAATGCATAATGGGGATGTCTTTTGACGGTACTCCCCATTTTTTATTACCGATACTCAATTCCCATTTTTCATTATTCATTTCTTGGGTTCTTCCAGCCCATTCCCAATCTTTCCATCGTTCCCTTCAGTCTTTCCATTCTTGTCTCTTTGCGTTTTGCAGTGATGATCCATTCAATGTATTCTTTTTTTCCGGTGAAAGAAATGGAATGAAAAAAAGCACTCTGCTTTTTATTTTTTTTCAGTAATGCAGCGAGGTCGTTTGGAAGTTTCACAACTTTTGTTTTCGGATCAACGTATTTGAAAATTTCGCGTTCAGGTTTTGCCGCTGCTTTCTTAAGATCATTTTCTGTTTTTAACCTGCATGCGAATGTGGACCACGTTTCATTGAACGAGATGAGTGATATCCACTGCAGGTCGTGTTTCATCAATGAATCCCATCCTTTGTCGCGGGTGAGATCGGTTTGAATTTTTGAAGTTCCTTTCGGATAAAAGATCCACAGCAGTATTCCCGGTTTAAGTATGCGCATCATTTTACCGAGTTCCTTTTCCATTTGAGAACGGTCTTTTACAAACCAGTGAATTTGGGTGGCGCCGGAAAGATCATCAGTAAGCAATGCACCGGCGGGTAGTTTACCCAGCGATTTTTTATAAGAGGATGGTTCATTCACAGGAAAAATATTTTCTCTTTCTGTGATGCGCAATTTTTTTGACAGTAATATTTTCATTTTGATTTTTGAAATAATTTGTTTCCCGACCGGAATCTGAATTCGCCATAATTCCGACCGGAAATTAAAATTAATAAAGAACCTTTCCCGTCGGCAGCAATCCTGCTGGTTAATCGTGTTATTTTAACCTTTTGTCTAAAAATTTTAGGGACAATGCAATGAAAGGTTATATTCGTAGAGATGGCAACACAACGTGAAACGAGCGAAAGCAGGCGAAGCCAGCCGAAGATCAAGGATTTGAAATTGAAATCATTGCTTGAGATCACGAAAGCGATCAACAGCAATCAATCAACTACAGATCTTCTCGCGATTTACGAAAATGTGATCCGCGAAAAACTTGCGATCGGGAAACTTGTGCTGTTCAGTCACGACGGAAATGAATGGAAATGCCTGCTCAGTTTCGGCGTCGATGCAGAATTCAACAACATCAATGTAGAAAAAGAATTCAAGGGAATAAAAGAGATCACCACCATTGACATCGATGCTTCTAAACTTTCTTTTCACAAATCGTTCGAGATCGTCATTCCTGTTTTTCATAAAGCTCACCCGCTTGCGTATGTACTCATCGGTGATCTCAATGAAGATGAAAGCGGGATGAGCGCTGCCATTAAACATCTTCCGTTTGTGCAAACACTTACGAATCTCATTGTGGTTGCGATCGAAAATAAAAAACTCGCGAAAGAAAATCTCCGCCGCGCAGCCATGCATCGTGAACTGGAACTCGCGTGGGAAGTACAACGCATGTTATTTCCCGAACAGCTTCCGCACAATGAAAATCTCGATATGGATGCTGTCTATCTTCCGCATCAGCAGGTGGGCGGCGATTATTACGATTACATTCAGATCAATGAAAATGAAGTTGCAATTTGTGTAGCCGATGTTTCCGGAAAAGGAGTTCCGGCTGCATTGCTCATGTCGAATTTCCAGGCGAATCTCAGAATTCTGCTTCATCACATTCCCAATCTTCCTGATCTGCTTCGTGAACTGAATAATAAAGTTTCGGTGAATGCGAAAGGGGAAAAATTCATTACACTTTTCATTGCGAAATACAACACCGTTACCCGCGTGATGCATTACATCAACGCCGGTCACAATCCCTCACTTGTGATCGATGATGATGGAGCGAATGTGCTCACTGTAGGATGCACAGGACTCGGCATGTTTGATGAACTGATCAAAGTGCGCGAAGGAATTGTGAATGTGAGTCACGGCGCATTACTCATTTGCTACACCGACGGACTCGTGGAAACAATGAATGAAAAAGACCAGGATTTCGGACTCGATCGTTTGCAGCAGATCGCACTCGATAACCGTCATAAAACACCGAAGGAACTGAACACGATCATTCTCGAAAAACTCAACAAGCACAAAGGAGATCAGCCATACATTGATGATATTGCTTTAGTCACCTCCCGCCTTCTTTAATGTATAATGCATAATTGATAATGTGCTAATGGTTCAGCGTTTTCATCATACATTATCAATTATGCATTATCAGTAGTTGGTTTTTCTTTTCCTTCATACCACACATCTCCCGCCACCAGCATCGCTGCAAATCCCCAGAATGGAATCGATGCTTTATCTGTATCAAGAAAATTATTCATTGCTCCGTGCACAAAATAGGTAAGCAGTCCGAGTAAAACAGAAACGAGTATCGCGCGATGAACTCCTCTCGGTAATTTGTAATACAGCCGCCATCCCGTCCACATGATGGTCACAAAAATGAAAAGGAAACTTGCTGCGCCGAGCACGCCCGATTCGCTCAGTGGCCCGATGTATTCGCTGTGCGCATTACCAAGATTTCCTGCATTCGTACTGATGATCGTTTTTTCGCTCGACAATTGGAATGGTGCGTAAACAAAACTATAAGTGCCCGGCCCCCATCCGAAAATGGGACGTTCCCTGAACATTCTGAAAGCAGAACTCCACCGGTTAAGTCGTTCGAGGTTCGATGCATCTGTTGAAATATTGGAAATGGATTGAAAATGTTTTGCAATGTCATTTGAAGTGTCCTGCCTGTTCTGCTCGAGCTTCAGCATAATATCGGTCCACGACAAAGCGATGTAACCTATTACTACAACCAAAGCGAGAAACACCCATCGGAAACGGATGCGGAAAACAAAAATAAGATAGAGCAGGAATGAAACGGCAAGACTCACCCACGCCGCGCGCGTGTACGAGAGAATGAGCGCGAGTGTGAAAACTAAAAGAAGAATGAGCGAGATAACGCGGATGTTGTTCGAATAATATTTTGAAAAAGTGAAAGATATAAGAGCGGGAAAAAACATCGCGAGCGCAGCGCCATAAGCGGTGTGGTCATTGTAAAAAGGAGACATTACCCAATGCGCTTCTTCTTCCCCGAAACGATAAAGCGAATGCCAGTAAATAGTATAAGCGATAACGATAGTGAGCGGAAGAATATATAACCACAGGAACCTCCGCACATTTTTAAAATCACGGAACATTTGCGCACCGATGAAGTAAGCCGGGATCACGAACCAGAGTCGTGCAATAAAAAATTTGAAAGACACGGCCGGCATAGAACTGGTGACTGAAGTGATGAAGATCCAGGTAAGATTGAGAATGATCGCTATCGTCACCGGGTGCCGGAGAAAACGCCGATCGAATTTTTCATCGCGGATCAATCGCAGTACAAAAAGAAAAAGAATTCCCGCAAGTATCGGTTCAACAGGTAAACTTAGTCCGAGCTGAATATCGGCATTGGAAAGATTGATGGAAAGCGGCGTGAGAAAAACGCAGAGTAAAATAAGTTTGTCGAGTGCAAGAACTGCAGTGACAATGATGAGCAACACAGGGGGAATGAGATTGAGCCAGAAAAATTCTTTTGAAATGCAGTAGCAATTGACGCCGATGAATAAAATACAAAGGGCGTAGATCCACCAATAACTCTTCGGCTTATTTACTACCAGTTCCGGCATCCGGCGTAGTTTTCATTCGTTCGGTGAGCGTGAACAACACCAGGCAAAGCAGTAATGCAGAAAGCCCGGCAACAAAAACAATGAGCATTCGCATTGGATACGATTTGCTGTCGGCAGGACGCGGACGTGTAACAACATTGGAATACGTGAGTTCTTTCGTCAGGTCGCTTACTGTTTTATCATAATCAATTTTAATTCCGTTGTAGGATTCCTGCAAACTATTCAGTTGAGAATTCAGCGAGATCTGCAGGCCGCCTTTTTCTTCGAGATTGCGCATCATGGAATCCACGTCGCGGAATTTATCGTGCGTTGCGCCGGAACCGATGAGCTTGAGATAACTCTTCGTCACTTCTTTCGATTGCGTTCCATAATCCAGCAATCCGTAACGAACACGCAATTCGCTCATGAGCCGCGAAAGAGAATCGAGTTGTTTTGTTTTCTCATCAAGCTGGTGGCGATAAATGCGAACGACTTCTTTTGTTTTGTCGCGTTGAAGCGCGCGCGCTTTGAGATTCACACAATCAATAAGTCCGTTCACCATAGAACAAGCCGTGTCGGGATCCGCATCATAAATATCGATCTTGATGGATTCGAATTCTGTTTCGCGTATGATCACATTCTCGTCGTAAGCACTGTTCAGTTTTGTTTTCGCCGAAGAAGCAGTAGAATCAATTCCATAATGTTCGAAAAGGCCGAAACGATTGATCATCATTGCGCGTACATCAGCAGAATTGCAGAGCTGTAGTAATTGCTCGGTAGGCGATTCATTCGAGTAAGGAATAATATTCACCGGATAAAGAACCGCCGTCGATTTGTATTTCGGACGGATGAACGTGGGTCCGGAAAAAATATAAGCGAGAATACAGGCGAGCAGAACAAACACCAGCAGCGGAATACGCCTCCTGAAGGTGAGTTTTACTAATTCCTTATTCTGAAAATTTTCCATTCGTAATTAAATAAGCAAGCTATTGTTTTTTACGATTGATAGCACGCACATTTTCCACGAGAATGATGAGCAGCACAGCCATCACCAGCGAAGAAAGAGTTCCTATAGCGACGATCAGCCACCGTACAGGATAACTTTTCCGTTCGGCAGGAAATGCCCGGTCCACGATGAATTTACTTGTGAGCACAGCTTCCGCATCTACTTTCGCCTCTTCAAATTTTTTCTTCAGGAGATTCAGTTGTTCGCGCTGTATGTAAAGATTTTCGCGGATCGACATGTAGGCACTTCCATAATCAGAAATTATTTTCAATTGATCGCCGAGACGTTTGATGGCGCCTGCATCTCCTTTTGAAAGTGCAATTGCATATTGTTCGCTGGTCACTTCCGATTGTGATTCATAATCGTAAATCCCGAGTTCATTCAGCGTGTGAAGCGAATCTGTCATTTTCTGAACAGCATCCTGCTTGGTGAGAAATTCTTTTTCCACGATGTTGAATGCTTCGATCGCGCGTTCACGCTGCATTCTTGTTTTGGAAGAATCGAGCAATGCAGCAATATCATTCGCAATATTCGCAGCCATCATCGGGTCTTCATCCAGCACTTCGATCTTTACCGACATGAATTCCGTTCGCTTGAAAGAAATATTCTCAGTGTATTTTTCATAGAGCCGCGTGTTCTTGTATTTGTCCGTCGGATCAATGTGGTAATGCTGCATCAGTTTCCATTTTTTGCAGATGCGTGAACGGATCTCATCAGAAGAAAGTATCTGCAGCATTTGTTCTGCCTGCTCTTCTTCTCCGAACTGGAGTACGTCTTGTTTTTCTGAAACATCTTCTACGAGCAGTGCTTTGGAAACTGCATTCGAAGAAACAGGGAACATGATCACCGTCGATTTGAATCGCTCGGGAATAAGATAGGATGCCCCGGCAGAGATCACAGCAGCAAGTATGCTCACGATGACGAGGTGTTTTCTCCAGCGCCAGAAGAATTCAAATAAACTTGTGGAATCAAAATAATTCCCGTTACTGTTTTGGTTTTCCATATTCATTTTTTGGAATTGTTATGATGCCATTTTTGTTCAGCCGAGACGCATTTTGCAGGCCATAGTGGAGCGACTACGGCCAAGAAATGCAACGAAGGATGAACAAAAATGGCGCATAACAAAACAGAAGGATGAAATTTAGACAGCCTCTTATACCCAGTCTTAAATGATCACAATAAACAACGTGCTTCAGCGTTACGCGAAAAACAGAGAGGAATTCCCGCTTCTTTTCTAACCGTATTTCACAATGCGGAACAATCCCTTCAGACTGATGAGACGAATTGCAAAGGACCAGGCGAGCGATGCGCCAACCATCACCACAAATTCCAGCAACCATCCGTGGCCTCTTGCGTGTTTCGAAGAAAAATCGTGACAGAAATTTGCGATCGCAAAAACTCCGGCGAGATAAACGAAAAGTGTAGTGAGTAAACGGTAATTTATCCTGAATCTGAATTTCGTTTGCACGATGAGCACCTGCGCGAGCGCGGTGAGCGTTTGAGTACTCAGGCTCGAGATCGCCGTGCCCAGCGCTTCGAACTTGAAAATTTTTATGAAAAGAAAATTGAGTGTGACATTGATGATCATCCCGGAAAAAGCCATGATGTTCAGTTCACGCATATTCCCGTTTGCAGTAAGCAGCGAACCAAAAATATACGTGGTGGAAATGGCAATGAAACAATTCATCAGCAGCGGAAAGATCATCGCTACACTTCCCATGTAATCTTTTCCATAAAGCATTTCCAGGATCTCATTGCGGTAAAAAGTACAACCCACTGAAACGATCACTGCAACCGTGATGAGTAATGTGAATGAAAGTTTGACGAGTTGTTCCACCGGTTCACGGAACTTGATCATGCGCGAGAACATGGGAAGAAGGAGAACAGAAAATAAATAAGCGATCATATTCGTCGCGTCAAGAAGCCGGAATCCTTTTGCATAATAGCCCGCTTGCTCCGGCCCGGTATGTTCCAGTTCTTTTTCCAATGCAAGACGTTTCTGCTTCTGCACCGTGTCGGCTTTCAGGGATGGATCGCGCAGTATTTTCAGTTGTTCCACTTTTGCTTTATCGCCGGAAGGCAGCATGCGTTCCAGCATCACCGAATCGATACGATTGTAAAATGTCATAAGCAAAACAAGGATCGCAAACGGAAAACTTTTTTTCAGGATCATCAGTGAAAAAGGAAGATCCCATTTGAGGCGAAACGCTTTTGTTTTGCGGATGACTGCGAAAAAAGCAATGACCGAAGTGAGAAAATAGCCCGCGGTCTGCGCGTAAACAAAATCCATCACATCCATTCTTCCCGGAAAAATATTCGTCCACAACATCATCGAAACAATTCCGATCATGAGGATGCGGTCGAGTACCGAGATCACTGCATCCGTTTTGAAAAGATGTAATGCCTGGAGATTCGATCGCAAATACAATACAAGTGAAATCAGAAACTGGTTGAAACCAAGAATGAGCAGCAGCTTTGTCAACCGCACATCATAGCGGATCACGAACCCGATGATGATCGTTGCTATAATGTAGATCACCGCCAGCATGAGTTTGAGCATGAACAACCCCGAAAAATGTTTAGTGAGCAGGTGGTTGTTCTGCGCGATGTTCTTGTTGTTGAAATTCGTTATCCCGAAGTCAAGAAGAATATTCAACAGGAAAGAAAAATTGAAGAGTGCAAAATATTCTCCGTACGCAGCATTGCCCACTTCATTCTGCACATGCGGTTCAATGACCAGTATCCAGAATGGTTTGATCAGGATGTTCAGGAAAAGAAGAATGATAAGGTTGGTGAAGAATTTCTTCTGCATGAAAATTCGATAGGCCTGCGAATTTACGGAAAAGGAGGGAAGCACCATTTTGCTGATAGTTCCCTGAGGCACTCCCGGCTCCGAATCCTCAACTCCCAACTCCTGATTATCTTCGCATCGTGATCATCGTTGTCAATACCCGTCTTTTCATTCACGGCCGTCTCGACGGAATTTCACGTTTTGCTTTTGAAACACTCTCGCGCATCACGCGCGGAAATCCCGATGTGAATTTTGTTTTTCTTTTCGATCGCGCCATCCACGAAGATTTTATTTTTTCAGAAAATATTTCTCCTGTTAAAATTCTTCCTCCTGCCCGAAGGCCGTTCCTGTTCGATCTCTGGCTCAACTGGTCGGTTCATGGTGTGCTGCGCGATCTGAAGCCGGATCTTTTTTTTTCGCCCGATGGATTTCTTCCACTCAAAGGAACTACTCCATGCCTTCCCGTCATTCACGATCTGAATTTTGAACATTACCCGCAGGATCTCCCGAAGAATTTTTCGAAATGGTATCGTAAAAAATTTCCGCTCTTTGCTCATCGGGCTGCACGCATCGCAACCGTTTCTGAATTTTCGAAAAAAGATATTTCAGAAAAATATGGTATTGCAAAAGAAAAAATAGATGTGGTTTACAACGGGGCATCGGAAGGTTTTGTTCCGCTTACGAATGAAATGATTTCATCGGTAAGAAAAAAATATTCGCAAGGACACCCTTATTTTCTTTTCATAGGCGCGCTTCACCCGAGAAAGAATCTTGAGCGGCTGGTGAAAGCATTCATTGAATTCAAAAAGAAAAATAATTCGCAGACAAAACTTCTCATCGCGGGTGAAGAATACTGGAAATACAATTCGCTGAAAGAACTGATCGATTCACTCCCGGGGAAAGATGAAATTATTTTTACCGGGCGGCTCGATGAAGATGAATTGCACCGCGTGACCGCATCCGCACTCGCGCTCACGTATGTTCCCTACTTCGAAGGATTCGGAATTCCCATTGTGGAAGCCATGGCCTGCAATGTTCCGGTGCTCACTTCCAATGTGACTTCGATGCCGGAAGTAGGTGGCGATGCGGTTTTGTATTGTGATCCGTTTTCGGTGGAAAGTATTTCTTCCGCACTCGCAGTTCTCGATTCGGATGAAACGATCCGCGATTCATTGGTGAAAAAAGCAAGGACACAGCGTGAAAAATTTTCCTGGGATAAAACAGCGGAGCTCGTTTGGAAAAGTATGTTACTCTCAATGAATAAATCTTAGCGTTGCTGTTTCTGATCCATGCTATTATTTAACCGCAAAGGCGCTAAGTCGCAAAGAATGAAAATTGATGCTCAAAAGTTTTTATCATAAAGAAAAAACAGAAGCCGGTTGCGACGAAGCCGGCCGCGGTTGTCTTGCCGGCCCTGTATTTGCAGCAGCAGTGATTCTTCCGCACGATTTCAAAAACGAATTACTCAACGACTCCAAACAGCTTTCGGATAAACAGCGGAAGGAATTGCGTCCTTTCATCGAGCAACACGCACTCGCGTGGGCAGTCGCGCAGGTGAGCGCACAGGAGATTGATGAAATAAATATTCTGCGCGCATCATTCGAAGCCATGCATCGCGCCATTCGCCGGTTGAAAATTATTCCGCAGCATTTACTCATCGACGGAAATCGTTTTGTTCCTTTCGGAAATATTCCGCACACGACGATCATTGGCGGCGATGGAAAATATAAAAGCATTGCGGCTGCTTCCATTCTTGCCAAAACATACCGCGACGATCTTATGGATGAATTGCATAATGATTTCCCGGAATACCAATGGAAAAAAAACAAAGGATACGGAACAAAAATTCATCGTGATGCGATCCTGGAATTCGGCGCGAATATTCATCACCGGAAAAGTTTCCGCCTGCTTCCCGACCAGTTGAAAATTCAATTCTGATCATTTGCGGGTAGAAAAAAATAGTTTAACTTTCATAACTTCTTAACCTCAATTCCTGGCTCATGAAAAAAAACTACCTCAGCAAATGCTGTGCAGTTATTACCGCACTCATTTTTTCCGCGCACTTATTTTCCCAGTGTAATTCCTGCGGAACCGGCGTTGATGGAATTTTCAATGCAACAACCAATCAAACACTCACCGGTGCGACCTACAATTATTCTTCATTCAATATCAATGCAGGAATAACGGTAACTGTCACCGGAAATAATCCGCTCGTGATCAATTGCACCGGCAATGTCACCATCAATGGAATTCTCACTGTGAGCGGTGGTAACGGAGGCAATGGTGTTACATTTTCTACTTATGGTGTCGGTGGTGTTGGTGTTGCCGGCGGAGCGAATGGAGGAAACGGAGTTTATGTTGGCGGACCTTCGAATGGACAAAATGGTTTTGGCCCCGGTGCCGGCGGACAGGGAGTAAATTGGTCAGGTGGTGGTGGAGCAGGATACGCAACTAATGGTGCGAGTTCAGGTGGCACAGGAGGATTCGGTGGATCATCAAACAGCACTGCGCAACTTGTTCCGCTCAATGCAGGATCGGGTGGCGGTGGTGGATCAGGTGGAAATTCATGCGGATCAGGCGGAGGTGGAGCAGGTGGAGGAATAATTCAGATAAATTGTTGCGGAGCAATTACAATTGCTGCCGGTGGTTCTCTTCAATCAAATGGAGGAAACGGAGGAAGTGATGGAAATGGAAATTGCGGAGGCGGTGGTGGCGGGTCGGGCGGAACAATTTGGTTGTCGGCTCCATCAATTGTAAATAACGGATCAATGCAGGCCAATGCAGGAGGAGGCGGATCTTCTGCTGTTCCCGGTTCTCCATGGTATGGTGGCGGCGCAATAGGATCAGTAGGAAGAATTCGCGTTGATGGAACTTTAACAGGAAGCGGAACTTCTACTCCTGCAGTCGGATTTTCCGGAGCTGCTTTTTCTGCAAGCATTACTTCTACAAACGTAACTTGTAATGGAGGAAACAGCGGATCAGCAACTGTTACTGTTTCCGGCGGAACTTCTCCTTACACTTATTCATGGGCTCCCACCGGCGGAACTTCTGCAACAGCATCCGGTCTCGCTGCTGGAACTTACACTTGCACGATCGTTGATGCAACATCATGTTCAACAACTGCAACAGTAACCATTACACAACCGCCTGTAGTAGGAGTAACGATCACTTCAACAAACGTTAGTTGCAATGGAGGTTGCAATGGAACTGCAATGGCGAATCCAACAGGCGGAACAGGAACTTATACTTATTTATGGTCTCCCGGCGGGGGAACATCGCAAAACGCATCCGGTTTGTGTGCCGGTACCTATACCTGCAACGTTAGCTCTCCGGCAGGATGCACTGCTTTTGCCACTGTTATTATCACACAACCAACACCGTTGTCTTCTAACACAACCGTTGTTCCCAATCCGTGCAACGGAATGTGCATTGGTTCTTTTACTCCGAATCCATCGGGTGGAACTCCTCCTTACAATTTCACACCGGGAACTAATCTCTGTGCGGGCACTTACATGACCACGGTAACGGATGCGAATGGATGCACTGTTGTTTCTATGGCTGTCATCACCGATCCGCCTCCGCTTTTCCCCAGCACTTCTTCTACTTCCGTTTCCTGTAATGGCAGTTGCGATGGTACGGCAACGATCACTGTGAGTGGCGGAACTCCTGGCTATACATACGACTGGATTCCCGGCGGACAAGTGACGCCGACCATTACCAATCTCTGCGCCGGCTGTTATACTTGCACTGTTACCGATGCGAATGGTTGTACTATAACACAAACCGTGTGCATTACACAGCCGCCTGCTCTTATTGTAAGTTTTTCTTCGATTGATGCAACGTGCGCTATGTGTAACGGATCGGCATCGGTAACTCCTTCAGGAGGAACTCCCGGTTATACTTATCTCTGGTCAAACGCAGCAACTACTTCATCAGTGAACAATCTCTGCGCGGGCGTGTACACGTGCACAGTCACAGACGCGAATGGCTGCTCGACCATTATTACCATTGTGATCAACAATGCCGCTTCCATGACCGTGAATATTTCCAGTACTGATGTTTCCTGTTTTGGTTTGTGCGATGGATCTGCAGCAGTAAACGTAAGCGGTGGAACAGCTCCTTATGCTTTCAGTTGGTCTCCCACTTCGCAGACCACAGCAACCATCAATAATCTTTGTGCAGGAACTTATGTGGTTGATGTAACCGACGCGAATGGATGCACAATGAGCGCTTCGGTAATTATCACTCAACCGCCTCTGCTTACTGCAACATCTTCTTCCACGAATGCAAGTACATCTTCTTCCAACGACGGAACACTTACCGGATCTGCAAGCGGCGGAACTCCGGGATATACTTACAGTTGGCAACCGGGAAGTCTTGTCGGAGCAAGTCAAACCAATATTGCGCCGGGCACTTATACGCTCACAGTTTGCGATGCAAATAATTGTTGTGATACTTCGGTTGCAATCGTTGGTGTGAACAGCGGCATTGCTGCGAATGGAAATGGAATGAGTGTTCACATTTATCCGAATCCGGCGAATGAAAATATCCAGATCTCACTTTCACTTTCATCAGCGACGAATGTGCGAATGGAAATTTTCGATGTGCTCGGAGAAAAAGTGGATGCAGTAGATCTTGGAACTACGGTGAACGTAAATTATAATTATCGTACCGCTGCACTTTCAAACGGAATTTATTTCTTCCGCATCTCTTCAGGAAAAGAAGTCATCACGAAGCGAGTGACGATTTCACATTGAGTTTTTGAATTGCAAAAAAATAGCAGGGATGAAAAAAAATTATTCATCGCGTAAGATATTTTTCATTGCAGTAATTTTTCTGATCTCATTACGAGTTGGAGCACAGTGTACTTTTTCCGTGACGATGAATTCCACCGGTGTTACAAGTTGTGCCGGTAATTGCGATGGATCTGCAAGTGTAACAGTGAGTGGAGGAACAGCGCCATATACTTATGCATGGTTTCCGGGGAGTCCCACAACGCCGTATGACGCTGGAATGTGCGCGGGCACCTACACGTGTTACGTTACGGACGCGGTGGGATGCATGGGAAGTGAAACAGTGAGCATTACGCAACCACCGAATTCCATTAACGCAACGGCTTCACATACGGATGTCGTTTGCAATGGAACGTGTACGGGCACAGCGCAGGTGAATGTTTCATCTACTTACCCGGTCACTTACAATTGGATGCCGGGAAATATTACAGCCGCTTCTGCAAATTCACTGTGCATTGGAAATTATTCCTGCACAATTTTGGATACTGCAGGATGTTCCGTAACGCGAACAGTAAGTATTACCGAGCCCACGCCGCTTTTACTCAATTTAACTTCTGTTGATGAATCTGCTTCTGCTGCTTGCGATGGTTCTGCAAATGCAAATGCGTCAGGAGGAAATGCGTTGTACAGTTTCTTCTGGTCGCCGATCGGAAGTACGTTGCAGAATGTTACCAATCTCTGCGCCGGAACTTACACCTGTTGCGTAACCGATTTCAGCGGATGTACTACGTGCACTACGGTTATCGTCGGAACGATGAATGGAATAAATACGAATGCAGGTGAAATGAGTGTGAATATTTTCCCCGATCCTGCGAATGAAAATATTCAAATTTCAATATCACTTTCTTCGGTTTCAGATGTGCATATTGAAATCTTCGATGTGCTCGGTGAAAAAGTGGATGCGATTGATCTGGGAAATGCTGGCAGTGCAAATTATAATTCGTCTGCGCTCGTCGATGGAATTTATTTCTTCCGCATCTCTTCAGGAAAAGAAGTCATCACAAAACGGTTAATTGTTTCGCATTGAGTTTGAAAAGCAAAAAAAGTTCACCATGTCAGTTCGAGCGCCAGTCGAGAACATGAAGAAGTACATTCACCAATGAAATTCTCTGAATGCTGCATACAGGAATTCCCACAAATTACTTCACAGATTTTCGCGGTTAAGTTTAGTGCCGCTGCCGCTATATCGAGCGTAGCCGAGATGCTGCCGCTTCTTTTTGCCTTCCGCTTTCTGATTTTCTCAGTTGAATAAATAAGTATTGATATACGTGCGGATACGGTCCTTATTATTCTTCGCAAAATCCTTGTACTGTTTTGCAAAATTATAATGATACATGCTCACGAAAACATAACAATCGAGATAACCTGCATCCTGCATCTTGCGTGCGAATTTGAATTCAGGATAATCACTTTCATTTTCCGGGTTTGATTTTTTCAGCATGTAGTCCCAGCTGAACGTTTCGAGATATTTCGGGTCGCCGGCAGCAGCGTGTTTGATGATGCCTTCCTCATTGCAGTCGTTCGATATTTTATCTTTTGCATCGCGGTAGTATTTCCACGGAGCATCATTCACCGGGTCCTGGTTGAGTGTAATGTCATTGGGAAAATCGAGACGCAATTGCCAGTGACGCTGAAAAGTTTTATTCATCTTGTCTGCAATTTTTTCAAGACGCAGAAAAAATCCCACATCAGGATAAATAATAATTCCATCGATGCAGGCATTCTTTGCATTATCATAATCCTTCAATTCGAGATAAGTATCCGAAAGTGATTTGTAGGAAATGGTCCGCTCCGGTTCTATGCGAATCGCTTTTTTAAACCATGTTGCCGCTTTTTCAAAATCTTCATCCTTGTAATAGCAAACGCCGAGCGAATAGGTTGCATTGAAATAATTACTGTCAATGTCCACCGCTTTTTTATAATCTCTTATAGCAGCCGACCAATCCTGCCCGTTGTAATCCTGGTCGCCGGCATCACACTTACTTTTTGCTTCATCACCAATAGCAGTATCCACCGAAGGCATGAGCAGGAAACGATCGAGAAGATTCGAAGCAAGTTCCTGTCGTTCGCAATACAGTGTGGCGAGCAAACAGGCAGCCAGCATTTCATTCTGGTACTCGTTCAGTTTTTCATCGTTGAGTTTGATGTTCGATTTTCCTTTATTGATCTGTTTCGATAATGAAGCGAGCAAACGGTTGAATTCTGTTTCGTAACGATCATTCTCATACACGATGAGTTTCGTCCACAGATCTTCATTGTTCGGATGATTGATGATCACGGGGTGGATCAATTCGATCGCCTTATCATACTTCTGCGACTGGTAAAGTTCAACGGACTTGTCCACAGATTTCATTTCTTCCGTGCTGAGCTGCGCAGAAAGTGTGAACGAGAAAAAAAGTGTGATCGCAACGATGCACACTTTAGAAAAAGATGAATAACTCATCGGGAGAATTTTATTTTATTGCCTGGTAAGCGTAGCGGTGCAGGTATCGATCGTACTTCCGTTGTTCATGTAGTACGTGAGACTGATCGTGTTCGTGCCGGTTTTTGTTCCGCTGCCGTGCAATTGGTTTGCATTATAAGTTTGCTGGCTTATCGTTACCGCAGTTCCGCTGATATCTGCTTTTGCTTTGGAAGTAAAACCAACATTGTAAAAATTTTCTATTTCAACCTGTGCAGTGCTCGTGGTCGATTTATTGATGTCGACGGTGAAGTTGGTGTTGCCGATCTGCGTACTGTGTTCCGCGCAGGTCCATGCGCCTACAAATACGTCGCGCGCATCTGCAGGCGCGGGTTCATCGGGCTGGCAGGATGCGAAAAGGGCGGTGATCGCAATTGCGGCAGAGAATGGGGCGAGGATCTTTTTCATTGGAATGTTATTAAACAAATATGGCACATTTTCCCTATACAGACAAATAGAATGCCATGACCGGGGATAAATAATAAAAAAGAAAAAAATCTCAAAAAACAAATTCCAATTATCCCGACAGAAGTACCAAATAAAAAAACAAATACCAAAAGACAAATACCAAAAGACAAATCCCAATTACACAGCCCGGAGTACCAGATAAAAAAAACAAAATATTTATCTGGAATTTGGTTCCGATAGTTATCGGGATGGAATTTCCTTTCGAATCTTTTCGTGCAGTTGCGGATCATAATGAACAAAAATATTCAGCCATATATTTCTTGACCAGCGAAAGATGAGCGGATACATGGTGATGTAAATGAAAATGCAGGTGCCGAGAAGAATTTTAAAATCGGCATTGAAAATAAAATACAGGAACGCCACGGGAATGAACATGAGAATAATGGAAACCGCGTAACTCACATACATTGCTCCATAATAAAATCCGGTCTCGGGTTCATATTTCTGTCCACAGCGATCGCATGCCGCTTTCATCTTCCCGATATTTTTTAAATGATACGGATGGGGATCGAAATAAAGATCACCAAAATTACATTTCGGGCACTTCGATCTGAAAACACTATAGAGCGGACCGTTCATTGAAAAATTTCCAATACAAAATTAACTATGCGATTCCGCTACGCGAATGACAACTATCATCTATGAATTCCGGGATTTACTCCGCCTGGTTTTATCACATTTCCTGCTTTCTCCGCCGCCTTACTTTTGGCATTTGTTTTTCCTGCTTTCCCCAGTTTGCGTATTCTGCCCGATGCTTGTCCGCTCATATTTTCTTTTCGCCCGGTAACACGACCACTGATATTATCTCCCACTTTATTTTTCATTGTTCTGGTTGCTTCCTGTACCGTATTCGAAGTAACACGATTTGCAAGTGAAAGATCGCGCGCGTGCACGAGGCGGTTTTCACGGACAAACTGGTAAGCAGGTTTGTGATACAACTGCTGATTTCTCATTGCGTGAACAACCGTGCTAGCAGGAGAGTGCGCATGAAAATCGGCGGGAAGATTATTAAAATGCCAGGGCGAAACAAAAAGTTCGTGATCGGGAGCGAATATCGTTCGCACGCAGGGCCATCCCCACGCATTCATGAACAGCATATTTTTATTTTCCATTCTGAATTTTCCTTCGCCGGAAACAGAATCTGTTTCTGAAGGTTCAACCACATAATTATCGCCATACAATTCCGGATCGCCAACGATCTGCACATCGGCGGAAGCAATTCCTGTTTTTTCAACTTCAATGACCGCCACATCCTGCGATTCATTTTCATTCACCGGATCCTGGATCGTGATCGCATGCACATC
This sequence comes from Bacteroidota bacterium, assembly GCA_016194975.1. Classification (NCBI taxonomy): domain Bacteria; kingdom Pseudomonadati; phylum Bacteroidota; species Bacteroidota bacterium. Next base: position 3,757 of record JACQAM010000011.1, on the reverse strand, counting down.
GCCATCGGCATGTTCTTCTACACGCACATAATCTACAATGCCGTCGTTGTTCAGATCAAGATCATTCACATAATTCGCTGCATCATTAAGTTTCTGCTCGAACTGGGAAAGATCGCCCGACTGTTTGAAAAGATCAAGCGCGCCATAGAGATCAAAATGATCGGGGCCTATTCTCATGCTGTCGGGAATATCCTCTTCGCTGCTTTGAGCGAAAATGCAGGTAGAAAATAAAACTGCTGCAGAAAAAAATAAATGTTTCATGGGGAAAAAGTTTCTGGTACAAATTTACACTATTCCACTTTCTCCAATGAAAAAAGGCATCCATAAAAGATGCCTTTCTTAAAATTTTAACGATGACCTCCTCCGTGCCCGCCTACAGCATGTCCGCCTCCGCCTGCGCCGCGTGGACCAGCGCCTCCTCCGGCATGTCCGCCACCACCACCACGCGGACCGGCACCACCTTGTTTTGCGCCACCTTTCGGTCCGCCACCGCCGCGTGTTCCTGCACCGCCAGCTTGTTTTGCTGTTCCGGTATTTTTAGCTCCACCATTCGGCGCGCCTTTTTTTCCTGCATTATTATTCGGATGATTCGCCGCGTGATTTTCTGCATGTTGTTGACGCACTACTTCATTTCTCCTGTGCACATCTGCAGAAACAGTTCTGTGATTTGCATAAACCACATTCGCCCGCGTCATCCTGCATTCGTGCACACAATGATAACACGGGCGATGATAACGAGCGCAATAACCGTGATAGACTCCCCATGCACAAGGATGCCACGGATGCCAGTACGGAGGAAAATAATGGTAATGCCACGGAGAAATCCAAAGCACATAACCGGGAGCATAAATAAATTTAACGCAGGACCACATCCAAACATTCACAAAAACAACAGGACGGAATCCCTGCAATTTTCCATCGGTTGCTGTAGAAGAAGTTTCATCTTTGGCTTCCACAATATAATTTGCTCCGTACAATTCTTCATCGCCCACCACTTGCGCATCGGCTGATGCATCACCGTTTTTTTCGAGTTCTATCACCGCTACATCCTGCATTTCGGTTGCGCTCACCGCCACTTTCAACTCGAGTGCGTGCGCATCTCCGTCGTTGTTGTCGATCACTTGTACATAATCTACATTTCCATCCTGGTCGAGATCGAGATTGTTTACCTGGTTGGCAGGGTCATTAATTTTTTTCTCGAAATCTTCGGGTGATGAAGATTGCTTAAAAAGATCGAGCGCTCCGTAGAGATCGAAATTATCACCGGGCAACCCGGTGCTGTCCGACTGATCGATAAAATTTTTCGCTCCTGCACTTGCAGTGGCAAGAATAGCGAAGAGGAGAATTATTTTTTTCATGGCGAGATGTATTGAAGGTGAAATTAGAATGCTGAATTTATTGTTTGACTATGGAATGCTGCTTGAGGTTTAATCCAAAGGTAAACCAGTTGTAAGAATAATACGATGACTCATAAAAAATTGAGAGCGAATTATGATATGTCATACGTGAAAGAACTATTAAATTTTAATGCGTGAAACCTGGGTCGATGGGATACAAATTTCTTGTAAGAAGCTTGAGTTCTTGCTTGTAATGATGTAACTTTCTATTCCATTTTAACTTCTGACTTTGAAAAAAATCGTCTCATTTTATTTCTTCTTTATTCTGATGTGCACATCTTTTGCACAAACTTCTGGGGATATCAAGCGTACCTATCATTGGTATTTCGGAAATGGAGCAGGTTTGGATTTCAGCAGCGGAATTCCAACCGCAATCACAAATAGTCCTATGACTGCGGAAGAAGGGTGTGCTTCTATTTCGGACACATGCGGAAATCTTTTATTTTACACTGATGGTGATACTGTTTGGGACAGAAACAACAATGTTATGCCAAATGGAACAGGACTCTTCGGATGTTGGAGCAGTACGCAAAACTCCCTTATTGTTCCGCAACCGGGAAATGATTCATTGTATTATATTTTTCTTACCGACTGTGCAGAAAATGACGGTGCCAACGGATTACGTTACTCGGTTGTGAATATTAACTTGAACGGAGGAGTGGGAGATATTACTGCAAAAAATATTTTACTTTATGCTCCTGTTATGGAAAAACTCGCAGCCACTTATGATGCCAATGGAACAGGTGTTTGGATATTAAGTTTAAATAAATATCCAATAGGTCCCCCGCCTGATACAACCTATCAGTATTATGCTTATTTATTAACATCAACAGGAATAAATCTGGTTCCGGTAATATCTCCTTCTGCAATTCATCCTCATAAAACACCTGATGGTTATTTGCGATTCTCTCATTCTGGAAATGAAATTGCTTGTGTTCATCACGGCTATGGAGATACTATAGAGGTTGCCGATTTTAATATTGCAACAGGAATTGTTTCTAATAATTTTGCCTTAGGATCAGGAAATGATTCAGTGCCTTCGGGTGGATATGGATTAGTTTTTTCACCCGATGATTCCAAGCTATATTATTCAACAGTAGTAGATAGTTCTTACGTAATTCAATACGACCTCACCAGCGGAATTCCAAGTATAATAAATGCCTCCCGAACTGTGATTAGATCTGGCGACTGGAACTATCTGGAGTTTTTCTCTCTTGAAACAGGCAGCGATGGTAAATTATATGTAAATAGATGGAATAATAATGATTCTTTAATGGATGTTATTCAAAGCCCCAATATGGTAGGATTATCTTGTAATTATTCTCCAGGCATATTAAATCTCTTGGTTCCTCAAATTGGAATTGGACTTCCAAATTTTATGGATAGTTATTTGCGAGGCACTTGGCAGCCACCCTGCAATACTGGTTCTGAAGAAAATGACTTACAAAATGAAATTCTGATTTACCCCAACCCTTTCAATGATTTTACAAATGTTGTAGTTACAAATCAAGATCATGAGAATATGACAATTATCTTATTTGATTTGGCTGGAAGGAGAGTGAAACAATTTGCTACTAGTGCTACACAATTCACAATCAGCAGGGATAATTTGCATTCGGGAATTTATTTCTTAAGTATTTCAATACGCAACTCAACATACAATCAGAAAATAATTATTACTGACAATTAAAAAAAGAAATTATGGCAAGAAAAATAAAAATGGCAATCGGTGCAACAGTGTTTGCTCTTTGTTTCAGTAATTTGGTCTTAGGTCAATTAATTTGGCCGGCTAATAATTTAGCCACACCAGCGTTTAGCAGGTTTGGAGAAATTGCCGTATCTGGATTTGCTGCCAATCAAACTCGTTCCATAGGTATTGGAAACTTTACAGCTAATGCCGCTCTCACTCACGCTTTTTTGGATATCAATTCTAATTATCTTCTTCTCCCAACAAACGTTTCCATTGCTTCATTTGGCGAAGTTTTCCGCACCACGAGCAACGCCCCTGCGGGCACTTTTAATGCATGGCGTATGTACACAGGCGCAGGAATTGGAACAGAAATATTTAATATCAGTAATTCCGGCGCAACAAACATTGTTTCACTCGGCACAACACAAAACGGGAATCTGAATTTCTTTACAAATAATATGCAACGCATAACTATTGTGGGGCTGGCCGGGCCAACGCAGGGTTTTGTAAGCATCGGCAATACTTTTACCACCCCCCTATTCCGTCTCGATGTTCAGGATAACATAAATGTAAATCCAAATTTTCTTAACGACGGCTACCGCATCAGCGGTATTACCGTTCTTCAGATTCCGGGATTCAGAAATACATTTGTGGGAAGAGGAACTGGAAT